>NZ_JBQEOE010000026.1:84001-84179 GCF_052045105.1 Lysobacter sp. 22409
AAAAGGCGAGAAGTGAGTGGGGAGAAGTGAGGAGTGAACAAGGGCTGTCGCCGCTGTCCTGCTCGCTTTTCGCGCCAGTCACCAGCAGGTAGTAAAAGGCGAGAAGTGAGTGGGGAGAAGTGAGGAGTGAGCAAGGGCCGTCGCCGCTGTCCTGCTCGCTTTTCGCGCCAGTCGCCAG
>NZ_JBQEOE010000027.1:0-83805 GCF_052045105.1 Lysobacter sp. 22409
GGGATGTCCCGTATGAAAAATCCCCGCGGATGCACCGATCGTGCGGGCCTGTGATTCAAAGCAAAAGCATTTTTCTTTGGCTACTTTTGACCGAAGGGAATCCAGACGGACTTTTGTTGCTTTAGACAAAAGAAAGTAACTCGCCCGCTTGCGGGCGAAAGCTCCTTGCGTTTGATCTTAATGATCAGAAACTTGAAACTTCCAGAAAGATCAAGATCAAACGATAAGAGCTTCCGCCACTAAAGCGGCGGGTTACTTTCTTTTGTCATAAGCAACAAAAGAAAGGTAACCAAAGAAAAATGCTTTCTCTTTGGATCACAAGCCCGCACGTTCGTTGCATACGCAGGCATGCAACACACGGGACATCCCTGTCCCGGTGTTGCACGGCGCGCGTCCCTGCGCGCCGCCCTCCGGGTGTCCTTTGCCTTCGCGAGTCTTAGGCTGCGCACAGCAACAGCAACAGCAACAGCAACAGCAACAGCAACAGCAACAGCAACAAATGCGCGCGAACCAAAGGGTAGGAGCGGCGCAAGCCGCGACAGCCAAAATGGAGCAACTACGTCGCCGCACGAAAGCCCGGCCGCGGCTCGCGCCGCTCCTACCCCGAGATGCAAGGGTTGCAGCTAGTGGATGGTCATTAATCCCCAGCCCTGTTCAGCGTGCCTGTCGATCCGTTTCTCCGAATCGACAGGCATGCCTGCGAACTGCGTCGCCGTTTCTCGCTGAAGCGTTAAGCCGATGCATGGAATCCCCATGACGTTGATGAATGCATCGAAAATAAATCGTTGCGACCGTAACGTCGCCTTCGCGGTCCGTGGTGGCACTGTGGGGCCTGGAATCGATTCGTCGAACAGCGAGCGTGTCGCGGCGTCGTCGCGGCACCGGGTGATCCTCACCCCGTTCGGTCCTGCCCGTGCACTGATCGCTCGCCATGTGCCCGGGTTCTTGTTCTAGGAGTCGACCATGACCGTCTATACGAACCGTTTTCACGAGACGGATATTTCGACGATCGACTCGTCGACCACCGATGCCGCGGATTCGGCGCTGTCGCTGGCCGTGCTGGACCTCGATTCGGAACTGGCCTATTGGCGCAGCCACTATCGCGGTCTGATCGATCGGCCGGGCTTGCGCTACAGCGATTACGAGCCGGCGGTGAAACTGGGCCTGGACGCTTACATGCGCAGTCGAGGCCGGACCCTGGAGGAGATGCAGGACGGCATCGGCGTGTGCTATCGCCGTACCCGCGGCGCCTCGCGCCTGGATTGGGACGAAGCCCGCACGGTGGTGGAGGCGGCCTGGGGCCGGCTCGAACAGCGGAGTTCGCCCCCATGACGCTGCGCCACGCCTTCGAGCGCGGAGCGAAAGCGGCTTCCCGCTTCACCGGGCATCCGCTGTGTTTCGGTCTCGCGCTCGGCGTGGTGCTTGTTTGGGTGGTCAGCGGTCCCTTGTTCGGTTTCAGCGACACCTGGCAGTTGGTCATCAATACCGGGACGACCATCATCACCTTCCTGATGGTGTTCCTGATCCAGAACTCGCAGAACCGCGACTCGGCCGCGGTGCAGATCAAACTCGATGAGTTGATTCGTGCCACCGAGGCCGCCGAGAACGCCTTGCTCGACCTGGAAGAGCTCGACGAAGACACCTTGGAGAAGTTCCGCGAGCGCTACGAACGGCTCGCCCGCGGCGCTCGCAAGCGCCACCCCATCGGCGCCGATGGACAAACCCTTTCCCCCCATCAGGAGAAACAGGATGAAGAAGACCCAGCCGCACGCCCCGCAGGTTCGTGAGCTGCTGCTGCAAGCGCTCGAAACCGAACAGGGCGGTATCAAGATTTACGAGGCGGCGGTCGAATGCGCCGTCAACGAAGACCTGCACAAAGAGTGGCAAGGTTATCTCGCCGAAACCCGCACCCACGAGAAAGTATTGCTCAACGTGTTCAAGGAACTGGGCCTGGACCCGAAACAACGCAGCCCCGGACGCGAGGTCGTCGGCCACATCGGCCAAGCGCTGGAGCAAGCCATCCGGATGGCGCAGAAAGCCGGCGATCCCGATGCCGCACAACGGGTCGCCGCCGAATGCGTGGTGCTGGCCGAGACCAAGGACCACATGAATTGGGAGCTGATCGGGCACCTGGTCGAGCATGCGAAGGGCGATGGCCTCGAGGTGCTCAAGCAGGCTCATGAAGCGGTCGAGTCCGACGAAGACCATCACCTCTATCACACGACCGGCTGGACCCGCGAGCTGTGGATCGAGTCGCTCGGGTTGCCGGCGGTTCTGCCGCCGCCCGAGGAAATCAAGCAGGTCGAGACCGCGATCGGCGCGGCTCGGGCCGAGAAAGCCCGCAGCCAGATGTTGTGATTGCAGGGGAGCGCGGCCCTGGGTTGTCGCGGCCGGCCACGGTTCGCTCACGCGGATGCAGCCGGTCGCGGCAACTCAGGAACGTCGCGACCCGTAGCGGCGCCTCCGCGGCGCGACGCTCGCCGACCTGCGGGCGCGAAATCGGGAGAGACGGCCTTCGCAAGGTGTCGCCGTTCACTCCGGTTCAACGCCCGCGGCGGCACAGTCGAGACCCGATGTTCCCGCCGGCGATTCAGGCCGGCCTTGCGAGGTAGCCATGGCGCGCCCGATCTGGACCGGAACCCTGTCGTTCGGATTGCTCAACATCCCGGTCAAACTGATGACCGGCGAGCGTCGCGTCGACCTGCATTTCCGCATGCTGGACAGCCGCAACAAAGCGCCGATCCGTTACGAGCGGGTCAACGAGGAGACCGGCGAAGAAGTGCCGTGGAAGGATATCGTCAAGGCCTTCGAGTACGACAAGGGCAGCTATGTGGTGATCGAGGAGGCCGACATCGCCGCGGCCGCACCGGACCACAAGGAAACCGTCGATATCGACACCTTCGTCGACGCCGCCTCGATCGGCGCCGAGTTTTACGAGAAGCCCTATGTGCTCGAACCCGGCAAGAAAGCCGAGAAAGGCTACGTCCTGCTGCGCGAGGTGCTCAAGCGCACCGGCATGGTCGGCGTCGGCCGGGTGGTGATCCGCACCCGCGAATACCTGGCGGCGGTAGTGCCGCAGGGCGACGCCCTGATGCTGATGATCCTGCGCTACGCCCAGGAACTGGTCGACCCCAGCGATTACAAACTGCCCGAGGGCAGCATGACGAAGTGGAAGATATCGCCGCGCGAGGTCGAGATGGCCGAGCAGTTGATCAAGTCGATGAGCGGCGAGTGGAAGCCGGACAGCTACAAGGACGACTTCCGCCAACGCCTGCACAAAGTCATCGAGCAGCGGGTCAAGTCGAAGAAGGTCGTGCATGGCAAGCCTGCCGACGAAACCAAGCTGCCGGAGAACGCCGCGACCAACGTCATCGACTTCGCCGAACTGCTCAAGCGCAGCCTGGAGAAAAAGGGCGGGCAGGGTGCGGCTAAGCGCGCGGCCAAAAAAGCCCCGGCCAAGAAGACCGCGAAGGCGGCCAAGAAGCGCACGCGCAAGTCGGCGTGACGGCGCGGCTCTGAGGACTGCGCCGTGACGCTGCGCGACTACGTCCGCAAACGTCGCTTCGACGCCACGCCGGAGCCGGACGCCGACCGCGGCCGCGCGCGTCGCGGGCGGCGCAAGGCGCCGATCTTCGTCGTCCAGTTGCATCATGCGCGGGCCCGCCACTACGACTTTCGCCTGGAAGCCGACGGCGTGCTGAAGAGCTGGGCGGTGCCGAAGGGGCCGTCGTTGCGTGCCGGCGAGCGCCGTCTCGCGGTCGAGGTCGAAGACCACCCGCTGTCCTATGCCGATTTCGAGGGAGACATTCCCGAAGGCCAGTACGGCGCCGGCCATGTCGACATTTTCGATCAGGGCACCTGGCGCACCGACGACGACGCCCTCGACCAGATCGCCGCCGGTAAGCTCGACTTCGAGCTCGACGGCGAGCGCCTGCACGGCCGTTTCACCCTGGTGCGGACCCGGCCCATCGGTAAACAGCAGCAGTGGTTGCTGATCAAGCGCAGCGACGAGCATGCGCGCGACAGCGACGCCGATCGCATGCTCGACGAGCCCGCCGCGGCCGCCAAGCCTGCGCCGCCACCAGCGAAACAGCTCGCCAGGAAATCCCGAGCGACCACCGCCAACGCACGCGGGGCCGGGGCAGGCGGTTCAGGGGCCTGGCGCAGCGCCGCCGCGAAGATCGCCGGCGCCGTCGCGGCGCCGATGCCGAAAGACGTCGAACTGCAGTTGGCGACGTTGCGCGAGCACCCGCCGAACGGCGGCGACTGGCAGTTCGAGGTCAAGTGGGACGGCTATCGCATGCTCGCCTATGTCCATCGTGGCGTGCGCCTGCAATCGCGCAACAAGGTCGATTGGAGCGAGCGCTTCGTGCACCTGGCCGAGGCCATCGCCGGCCTGCCGCTGCGCAGCGCGGTGCTCGACGGCGAGTTGATCGCCTCCGATCGCAGCGGCCGCAGCGATTTCGGTGAGTTGCAGCGCCTGCTCGAATCCGGGCAGTTGGATTCGCTGCGCTATGTGATTTTCGACCTACTGTATCTGGACGGCATCGACCTGCGCGGGGCGGCGCAGGCGCAGCGCCGAGGCCTGCTGCGTGAGGTGTTGGCGGCTTCGACCTCGGACGTGCTGGCCTTCAGCGAACATGTCGAAGGCGACGCCGGGCAGGTGCTGGCGGCGAGCGTCAAGGCCGGCCTGGAAGGCATCGTCTGCAAGCGCGCCGATGCGCCTTACCACGGCGGCCGCAGCCAGGCCTGGATCAAGCTCAAGCACGTCGCCGACGAGGAATTCATCGTCGTCGGGCATACGCCGCCGAAGCACGGCCGCCAGGGTTTCGGCTCCCTGCTGTTGGCCCGGCCCGGCGCCGACGGCCTGGTATATGTCGGTCGCGTCGGCAGCGGTTTCAGCGATGCGGCCTTGCGCAGCTTGAGCAAGCGCCTGCAGGCGCTGCACAGCGAACAGGCGGCGGTGGAACTGCCCGGGCACGTGCCGTTTCCGCTAGGTTCGGTGCGCTGGGTCGTGCCGGAACTCGTCGTCGACGTGCATTCGCGCGGACGCGGCAAGGAAGGCCTGATCCGCCAGGCCAGCTTCGTGCGGCTGCGCGAGGACAAACGGGCCGCCGACCTGAGCGCCGCCGTCGCAGCCGCGCAGGCCGAGCCTGCGCCGCGACGCGCCAGGGCGGGGCGCGCCCGGCCCATCCGCGCCCGATCCATCGAGGAAACTGCGATGAGCGACACCCGGCTCAGCCATCCCGAACGCATCGTCTATCCCGCCGCGAAGATCAGCAAAGGCGAGGTCGCCGATTATTACCGCGCGGTCGAGGCCTGGCTGCTGCCGGAACTGATCGAACGTCCGCTGTCCTTACTGCGCTGCCCGGATGGCATCGCATCAGCGTGTTTCTTCCAGAAACACCACGCCGACAGCCTGGGCGAGGGCGTGCACCCGGTTCGCCTGCGCGAGTCCGCCGGCCAGGCCGACTACGTCTACGTGCGCGACATCGAAGGCGTGTTGGCGCTGGTGCAGATGAACACCCTGGAATTCCATCCCTGGGGCGCGAAACGACAGGCGCCGGACCGGCCGGACCGGTTGGTGTTCGACCTGGACCCGGCCGAGGACATCGCCTGGAGCGAGCTCAAGCGGGCCGGGCGCGATGTGCGCGACCGGCTCGCCGAGATCGGGCTCGACAGTTGGCCGCGCTTGTCCGGCGGCAAGGGCATGCACGTGGTAGTGCCGATCCGGCCCGGCCCGGACTGGGCCGAGGTCAAAGCCTTCAGCGAGGCCTTCGCCGACGCCATGGTCGCGCAGGCGCCGCTGCGCTATGTCGCGACGGCATCCAAGGTCGCCCGCAAGGGGCGCATCTTCATCGACTGGCTGCGCAATGCGCGCGGCGCCACCAGCGTGGCGAGCTGGTCGCTGCGCGCGCGCGAAGGCGCGCCGGTGGCGATGCCGCTGCGCTGGGACGAATTCTCGCGAGCGCGTTCTTCGACCGACTTCGATCTGGCCAAGGCATTACGTCGCGCTGCGCGCCTGCGCAGCGATCCCTGGGAGGGTTTCGCCGAGAGCCGACAACGCTTGCCGACGATATGAAACCTCAGGTCGATTGGTCCGGTGGTTTCGTGCCGGCCTTGCGCTCGGCGAAGTTGAGCAGGAACAGGACCAGCAAGGTCAGCACGGTCGCTGCGAAGGCGAGCAGGTGATAACGCAGGCCGGTGCTGGCGCCGATCACTGCGACCATCAACAGTGAGGCCGCGGTGGTGACGCCGGACACCGCCTGGCCGCCGCGCTGGGCGAATATCGTGCCGGCGCCGATGAACGACACGCCGGCGACGACCGCCTCGACCAGGCGCAAGGGATCGATGTTGACCAGGAAGGGAATGCGGAAACGCGGGTCCATGATCGCCAATTGGCCCACGCCGACCAGCAGCGAAGAGGCGCCCGCGACCAGCATGTGGGTGCGGAATCCCGCCGGTCGATTCTTCAGTTCGCGCTCCAGGCCGATGGTGCCGCCGAGCACCATTGCGTAGGCGGTGCCGCCGACGACCCACAGCTGACTCAACAGCTCCATGAATGCGCTCCGGCTGGGTAAGCGCTCTTGATAACCCGGGTCATGTGAGGCGTCGGTGACCGGCTGCCGTCGCGACGGCGCGCAGATGAACCGCACACCCCGCGCTAACGACGCGCTGTCCCGGCCTTAACTCTCCGGCGGTTAGCGTCGGCATCGTGATTCCAACGATTCCGATCAGGAGACCGGTCATGTCTCGTGGAGATAAGTCGTCCTATACCGACAAGCAGAAACGCCAGGCCGAGCATATCGAGCAGCAATACAGGAAAGACGGCGTATCGCAGAAGGAAGCCGAAGAGCGCGCCTGGGCCACCGTCAACAAGCAGGACGGCGGCGGCAAGAAATCCGGCTCGGGCCGCAAAGACCATCACTGAGCTCCATCGCAGTTCCATCACCCGAAGGCATCGAACTGGCCCGTGCCGTACGCAGCAAGCGTTCCGACCATGGCCGCGGCTTCATGGCCTGGCGCAGGGCGCGGTCCCATGCCCGATCTCGTATGTCTCGATCCCGTGTCTCGATCCCGAATGTCTCGATCCCATATATGAGGACTCCATCATGAAATCTATGCGTCTCGCGATTCTCACCCTGACCCTGGCTGTCTCCGGCACCGCCCTGGCGGCGCCGCAATCCAGCGGCAGCCCCACTGGCAACGATCCGGCCACGGGCACCGGCAACGAGTCGGCGCAGCCGGTCAGCGATACCTGGATCACCACCAAGGTCAAGGCCGAGTTGTTGGCCACCAAGGGCGTGACCGGCACCGATATCAATGTCGAGACCGTCAACGGCGTAGTCAGACTGTCCGGTCACGTAGACGGCAAGACCGAGGCCGACAAGGCCGTCGAGATCGCGCGCAAGATCGACGGCGTCAAGAAGGTCGACAGCACCGGGCTGGTCTCGGCCAGGAGCGCCCACAACAAGTAGGCGACGGCCGGCATTCCCCGGCCTGCCGACTCTCATAAGGACAGTTCCTCATAGGACAGTCCACATACGGACAGTCCATAGGACGGAGCGATGACCCAGCTAGCCGACCGTGTTCACACCGATCCCGCCGAGATCCGCCGATTGAGCCTTTTGATCGAGCGGCTTCCCGACGAAGGCTTGGTCGATATCGTTCTGGTCGATGGCAGTCGGCAGGTCGGGGTCGTCGCGACCCGGCCGAGTCTGCAGACCTTTCTCGACGCCCACGGCAACGAAGGCAGCAATGCGGTGCTGCGACTGGAAGACATCCGCGGCGGCGACCGCGTCGCCTATCTTTGGCTCGACGAGATCCTGAAAGTTTGCCCGTTGCAATCCGACGAACGCGAATTCGTTCGTCCATCGGCCCGCGGGAAACCGACGGGCAGCTAGCCGGCGCCGGTGGGCGAGGCCGATCTCGCCGGACGCCGCGCCGCCACACCACAGGAGCCCGTCATGGCCGTTTGCGAGGTTTGCGGAAACCAGTACGACAAGACCTTCACCGTTTCGATGGGGACGCGCAGCGGCACCTTCGATTCCTTCGAGTGCGCGATCCACGCCATGGCGCCGCGCTGCGCGCACTGCGACTGCCGCATCGTCGGGCACGGCATCGAGGACGACGGCACCTTCTACTGCTGCGTGCATTGCGCCCGCAGCGCCGGCGTCAGCGGGGTCGCGGACCGGGCATGAGCCTGGGGCGCCGGCAACCGGGGCCGATCCGCAAATCCTCGAACTTGCGCACAGTTTTCAGAGCCGTTGCGGAACGTCCTATGAGCATGCTTTCGGCTTCACCGGCGATCGGCGATGCTAGCGCCATGCGCGCCATCCGCTCGTCCGACCCCGCGGTCATCCACAGTGCCAGCGAAGGCGTCTGCTATCTGTACGTGCTGCCTTGCGCTTACGAGGACCAGCTCAAGCTGGGCTTCTCGCGCGGGCCGCTAGGGCGCATCCAAGCGCTGCAAGCGCGGTTTTTCGAGTTCTTCGATCTCGATCTGGCCTTCCTGGTCGAAACCGAGACCGTCGGCGATGCGCGCAAGCTGGAACTGGACCTGCGCCGTCGCCTGAGCGACTACAACGCACCGGCGCCGTTGACCGTGAACGCGCAGGCCGGCGGCCACAGCGAGTGGTATCGCGGCGCCTATCGGGCGCTGGCCGAGGAGGCGGTGCGCCTGCAAGCCGTCGGCCATACCGTGCATCGCCCGCTGCGCGAATGGCTGGGGCGGCAACTCGCCGCGCAGGGCGATGACTTGTACGACCGCAGCGCCGCCCTGATGACGCAACTGCAAGGCGATGTCTCGTTGCTCGACCAACCCGGGTTGCGGACCTTGCGGCGCAAGTTACTGGACTCACTCGATGCGCATGCGGCCTTGGGCGTCGAGCTGGAACCGCGCCTGCCCGAGGCCTTGCTGGCGTGGTATCGAGCGAGCGGTTCGAGAGACTGAGAGTTCGGATCGCGCCAGCGTTCGAACGGCGCAGATCGGCAAGCAGATCGGCAAGCAAGGCTTCGGCATCCGACCGCACACAGGAGCGATACGACCATGACCCGACTCGACAAGCCGATGCGACGCGAAGTGGAGATCGACGGCAAGCTGTACACGCTGACGGTCGATCCCGATGGCCTCAAACTGTCCGAGAAAGGCCGGCGCAAGGGCATCGCGCTGAGCTGGAACGATCTGGTATCCGGCGACGCGGCGCTGGCGGCGGCCCTGCAGGCTTCGACCGGGCACGCCTCGACCATGGGCTGATCCGCCGGGCGGACGCACTCAATCGGTACGCACCCGGAACGCCAGGCTGATGCGTGGGTCGACGACGCCGGGCGCCTTGGGGATGCCATGGTCGTAATGCTGCTGCGAGGCATGGCTCATGACCACCAGGCTGCCGGATTCGAGCTGCAGCTGCCAGGTTGCGTGCGGCGGGCGCTTGGCCCGCACGGTCATGCGCCGTGTTGCGCCGAGCGATAACACTGCGATCGGCCGGCCCTGTGCGAGGTTGTGCAGCTTGTCGTTGTGCAGGGCGACGCTGTCGCGGCCGTCGCGATACAGGTTCAGGCCGACGCTGTTGAAGGGGGTCGTCAACAATTCGCCGATGCGTTCGGCGGTGTCGGCGAGCATCGGCGGCAGTGCGTCGCGATCGAGGCGATACATCGCCATGCGCCGCGGCACGTCGATCAGCCGCTCGTACATCATGCGTTGTTGCGAGGTCCACGCGGCCTGTTCGAGCAGGGCCGAGAACAAGCGCATCGACCACTCGCCATCGAACACGCCCGGCAGATAACGCACGCCGCCTTCGGCGTCGCGGATCGGTTGCTGCGGGTCGGCCTCGAACAACGAATGCTGGTGCATAGCGCATGATGCGACGAAACATTCTCAAGCTGCGAGACGGGCGCCGCAGCGTCGCAGCTCGCGGTCGTCAGGCAGCGGCGGCCGGCTTCTCCAGTTTCGGCAGGAACCAGGCCAGCAGGCCGATCGCCGGCAGGTAGGCGCACAGGGCGTACACCGCTTCGATGCCGATGCGGTCGGCGAGCTGGCCCAGGGCCGCGGCGCCGAGGCCGCCCATGCCGAAGGCGAAGCCGAAGAACAGGCCGGCGATGACGCCGGTGCGGCCCGGCACCAGCTCCTGCGCATAGACCAGGATCGCCGAGAACGCCGAGGCCAGGACCAGGCCGATCACCACGGTTAGTGCAGTGGTCCAGAACAGGTTGGCGTGCGGGAGCAGCAGGGTGAAGGGCAACACGCCGAGGATCGAAAACCAGATCACGTAGCGGCGGCCGATGCGGTCGCCGATCGGCCCGCCGAGCAAGGTGCCGGCGGCGACTGCGCCGAGGAAGACAAACAAGTGCACCTGCGCGTCCTGCGCCTTGAGCTGGAATTTTTCCATCAGGTAGAAGGTGTAGTAGCTCGACAGGCTCGCCATGTAGAAATACTTGGAGAAGATCAGCACCGCGAGCACCGCCATGCTGCGGGCGATGGTCTTGCGCGGCAGCGACGCGCGCGCAGCGCTAGCCTGTTTCTTGCGTTGCGCCGGGATCTGTTCGCGGTACCACACGCCGATGCGGCTCAGGATCACGATTGCGGTCAGCGCGGCGAAAGCGAACCAGCCGACGCTGCCCTGGCCGCGCGGCATCACCACGAAGGCGGCGAGCAGGGGACCCAGTGCGGAGCCGACGTTGCCGCCGACCTGGAACAGCGACTGAGCCAGGCCGTGGCGGCCGCCCGAGGCCATGCGCGCCACCCGCGAGGACTCCGGATGGAACACCGACGAGCCCGAACCCACCAGGGCCGCGGCGAGCAACAGCATCGGGAAGCTCGACGCGCGCGACAACAGCAACAGGCCGGTCAGGGTGAAGCCCATGCCGATGGCGAGCGAGTAGGGCATCGGCCGTTTGTCGGTGTAGATGCCGACCAAGGGCTGTAACAGCGAAGCGGTAACCTGGAAGGTCAGGGTGATCAGGCCGATCTGGCCGAAATCGAGCTTGAACGCGTCCTTGAGTAGCGGATAGATCGCCGGCAGCAAGGACTGGATCATGTCGTTGAGCAGATGGCAGACGCTGAGCATCGCCAGGATCGGCAAAGCGATGCGGCCGGCCGCTTCGGCGGGTTTGTGATCCGCTTCGAAAGCGGGCAGGGCGGCGGTCGCGAGCGTATCGATCGATGCGTCGTTCGACGCGTTCGGGGTATCGAGGGTGGTCATGGCGACCAGTAGACGCCGCCGTGCGCATGCCCGCATTATTGTTCAGGTCAACAATCTTCGAGATCGGGCCAATGCGCAATGTCCTTGCGACCCAGGTCGACGCCTTGCCGGGCCGTATCGTCGCGACCTCGAACGACCACCCGAGCCACCATCGCATCGCCCGGCACCGCCATCGCCGCTCGCAGCTGCTGTACGCCGCATACGGGATCATGGTGGTCGGCACCGAGACCGGGCGCTGGATCGTGCCGCCGGAACGCGCGGCCTGGATTCCGGCCGGCATGGCCCACGACGTGCATGTGCTGGTCGCGATCAGCACGCGCAGCGTCTATATCGAGCCCGAGCTCAGCGCGGCCTTGCCGCGGGACTGTCGGGTGGTCGGGGTGTCGCCGCTGATGCGGGAGCTGTTGTTGGAAACCCTAGACCTGCCGTTGCAGGCCGAGAGCGGGTCGCGGCCGGACCTGATCTATTCGCTGATCGTGCAGGAAATCGAACGCGCGCCGGTGTTGCCGCTGGACATTCCTTTTCCGGCCGATCCGCGCCTGGCCAAGCGTTGCCGCACCTACCTCGCGCATCCCTCGCCGCACGACACCATCGACGACTGGTGCCGCGACCTGGCGATGAGCCGGCGCACCTTCACCCGCCGTTTCCGCGGCGAAACCGGCACCAGTTTCGCCCAATGGTGCCGACAGGCGGCGATCTTCGCCGCCTTGCCGCGGCTGGCCGCGGGCGAGCCGATCACGACCCTGGCGCTGGACCTGGGTTACGAAAGCGCCTCGGCGTTCACGACCATGTTCAAGCGCCTGATCGGCATGCCGCCGAGCCGGTATCTGGCGATGTCGCATGGGCCTGCGCGCGAGGGCGCTTGAGTCGCCAAGGGTAGGCGCGGCGCAAGCCGCGACCATGATCCGCAAATACCCCCGTCATTCGATGTCCTGCTTTGTTGAGATGGCCGGCGTGCGAACAGACGGTTCAGTCGGCTCTCGTTGTCCGAGCTGTGTCCGATGCCGGCGTCGATTCCGGGTTTTCGCGGTCGCGGCTTGNCGGCGCGAGCCGCGACCACGCCCTTGCAGCCACGACGAAGCTCCAGCGTAGCGGGACGCCAGCATCCCGCTCGCCGAAACCACGGTCAGCGCGACGCCACCGCCGCGGCGGCTTCCTCGATCAGGGCGGACACCTCGGCCGGGCGCGAAGCCAGCGAGGCATGGCTGGCATCGAGCTCGATCACCTTGCGCGCGTTCAAACGCGCCGACATGCGCCGCTGGTTTTCCGGTGCGATCATCCGGTCCTGGCTGGAGATCTGGTACCAGCTCGGCTTGCTCTTCCAAGCCGGGGTAGCGACGGTGTCGCCGAAGGTGCTGGCCAACGGCGCCTTCTGGGTCACGCCCATGACCAGGCCTTCGTCGGCGCTGAGGTCCTGGCAGAAGTCCTGGTGGAACTTGTCGGCGCTCAGCCACAGATAGCCGTCGCTGTCCGGGGCCAGGTCGGGTGCCGCCTGCGGCACTGCCTGCTGGGTGATGCCGCCGGGGCTTTCGCCGGCGTCCGGCGCGAACGCAGCGATATAGACCAGCCCGGCCACGTTCGGATGATTGCCGGCCTCGGTGATGACCGCGCCGCCATAGGAATGGCCGACCAGCAGCACCGGCCCGTCGACCTGGGCGACCATCTTGCGGGTGCGCTCGACGTCGTCGGCGAGCGAGGTCAGCGGCAGCTCGACTGCGCGCAGGGCGTGGCCCTTGCGGGCAAGCTCGACGATGACGCGGCTCCAGTGGGCCGCGCCGCCCCAGAAGCCGTGGACGAGGACGATGGTCGGTTGACTGCTCATGTTGGTGTTCCCGAATGGTGGTGCCAACGCACTGGATGCCTGAATCGCCCGTTGGCGTGGCGACCCGACGGGGCCGGCGGCCCAAGCTCGCGATCAGCGAGCGCTTCATACCTCGCGAGCGGCGAGCGTTTCATGCCCGCGTGTATGCCCGCCGTGAAGCCGTGGCCCACGGTTGCAGGTTCGCAACGTCGCCGCGGCGGGGCTTGTGGCGGTGCCGGCCCGAGCGCTTAACTTAGAGCCCAGCCGCGGCCGCGGCGTGACCGAAACGCCGCACTCCGATGCCGAAACGCCAGAGCGTCCGCGCCGCCCGAAACGTCGATCCTGTCGTCGCGCCGCCGCCCGCGCAGGCGCGCAAGGCCCGCAAACCCCCCGCACGAACCGACCCGTCCGCAGACCCGCTTCAGACCGATCCGATCCAAACCGATGTGTTCTTCGAGGCCTTTCGCCTGGCGCGACTCCATGGCGAACTGCTCGGCGAGACTCGACTGCGCCTCGGCCAGGCACTGCGCCATCCGCGCGGCCGGGCGATGTTCCATTTCGTCGCCGACGCGCCTTGCCTGTTCGTGATCGAAGCTGCGCAGGGCGGCCGTCAGCGGATCGTCGCGCAGCCGGGCGATTTGCTGATCCTGCCGCAAGGGCACGCGCATCGGATCCTGGCAGACGCGGTCGAGACGGGCGCACAGCGCGGTGCGTGCGCGCAGCTGACCAGCGGCGTATTCGAGTTCGAGGCGCTCAGCGGCGCCTCGCTGGTGCGGGCCTTGCCCGAATGGCTGCACGTCCGCACCGGCGGCGCCGACGGCCCCAGCGAGGACTCGCCCGAGCAATGGCTGGCGCTGAGCTTCGCGGCGATGCGCAAGGAGGCGCGGCAGCCGAACATCGGCAGCCGGATCATGATCGCGCGCTTGATCGACATCGTTTTCATCTGGGCGGTGCGGCATTGGTTGGCGCAGGCGCCAACGCAGCAACGCGGCTGGATCGCCGCCTTGCGCGATCCGCTGGTCGCCCGCGCCCTGGCCTTGCTGCACGCGCAACCGGCGTTCGACTGGACCGTCGAGGCGTTGGCCGCACGGCTGCATCAGTCGCGTTCCGCGCTCGGCCAGCGCTTCGCCGAACGCGTCGGCGAACCGCCGATGCGCTATCTGGCCGGATGGCGGATGCAGCTCGCCGCAGACCTGCTGCTGCGCACCGACCTGCGCATTTCGCAGATCGCCGCGCAGGTCGGTTATGGCTCCGAGCCGGCCTTCAGCCGCGGCTTCCGGCGTGTGTTCGGCAGCGCGCCGAGCGATTACCGCAAGCGGCTGCGCGAACCGCCGCTGCGCTGAGTGCGCCGGCGGCGCTCAAGCGCCGGACACGAGCAAGGTGATGACCCAGACGTCGACGCCGTTGTTCTGGGTCTGTTCGACCGACTGCACCAGGAACGAGGTCCCCGGGGCGAAGGTGTATTCGATCTTGTCCGGGTCGTCCGACAGCGGCGTGATGTAGCTGGCGGCATCCCAGACCCAGGCGCCGTCGGGCGGGTTGGCGACCAGGACGATGCCGTTCTGGTACTGCATCGCCTCGCTCATGCTGCTGCCGAAACTCCAGACCATCTTGGTGGTGATGGTGTCGCCGGGCCGGATGTAATCGGCGATGGCCTGGTTGAAGTCGATCTGCAGCGGCACCGTGTCGGGGCCGGCATTGAGCGGGCACTGCAGGAACTCGATGCCCAAGTGCTCCATGCCGAGTTGGTAGATGTCCATCTGCCCGCTGAAGAGCTGCGGCTGGTCGACGATGCTGGTGCGCGGCATAGCCTGATAGGCAGCGGAGAGCAAACGGTTCTCGACGTCGCTGAACTGCTGCAACCGGGTCGCCACCGCGGCCAGTTGCGACTGCACGTCGGCCAGGGACGAGGCCGGCGTCATCATGAAGGAATTCATGTAGTCGGCGTTGCTCGGGTTGTAGGTGTTCCAGTTCGATTCCCAGATTGCCGTGGCGATGCTGTCCTGGTCCAGCGGCAACGGCGACTGGCTCATGCCGGTGTATTCGAAGATCTTCATGAACACCAGGCGAGTGAACGAGGCCGTGGTCCAGTCGTAGATCGACATCGCCAGTTGGAAGCTGTACGGCGAGAACGGAAACAACTGCGCGCCGAGCGCGGCGATCTGGGCGAAGCTCTTGCCCGGCGCATCGGGGATGTCCTGATAGGGCACGTACTTGTCGGCGATCATCTGGTCCAGGTAGGCCGCATCGGCGGCCGCGACCACCGGCAAGGGCTTGAGCTGTCCGGATCGGGTAACCCCGGTTGCCGCCGCGGTCACCGTGAAGCTGCCGTCGCCGGGCAGGTACAGGTCGAAGCTCGCGCTCGGGTTCGGGGTGTAGTCGAAATCGGCGCCGTTGAAGTCGATGAAATCCATCACCGGACCGAACGGAAAGCCGTTCTGGAAATCGGTGACGTCGAGAAAGCCCTCGCCGTCGACGATCAAGCGGCTCGATACGCCCTTGCCGCCGCGCCAACTGTCGATCGGCAGGCCGTCGCTGAACCACAGCGAGGCCTCGCTTGGATTGCGGATGGTCTGGAACTGCCACATGCGGGCCTCCCGGCGTATCGGAACCGACGCGGCCGCGATGCGGAGCGTGACGGGCGACACGCGTCGCCCGACGTTTTCCCGTCGCGGATCAGCCCATACAACGCGACGGCATGGCGATCACGGCCACCTCGCAGGTGCGGCGCTCGCGATCACTTCGCGATCAACAGCAGCAGTGAACGCGCCTGCAATCCATAGGTCGCGTTCTCGCCGCCGATCAGGGTTTCCGAGCCCGGCACCGCGACTGCGTTCGGGCCTTCGTTCCAGGTGGCGGTGTCGGTGACGCGGTACCACTGCTTGCCGTTGCCGGGCCAGGGCAGGACGAAGTTCACCGGCCCCGACCAGCCGTTGTAGGCGACGTAGATCGCGCTGGCCGGGTCGGCGAACTCGCTGCCGTCGATGCGCCAGGCGAGGGCGTGGTTGCCGCTGCCGTTGAAATACGCCGCATCGGCCTGGGCGCCGTCGGGCTTGAACCAGCGCAACTGCTCCATGACGTTGCCGTTACCGTCCGTGCCGCTGTAGAAATTGACCGGACGCAGCGCCGGATGCGCCTTGCGGAAGGCGATCAGGCGCTTGCTGTAGGTCTCGTGGTCGGCCTCGATGCTGTCGCGGGTCCAGTACAGCCAGTTCGCCGCCGAGTCCAGGTTATAGGTGTTGTTGTTGCCGAATTGGGTGCGCAGCACTTCGTCGCCGCCGGTGATCATCGGCACGCCGGCGCTCAGCATCATGAAGGCCAATCCCGTGCGCGCGGCCTTGCGTTGTTCGAGGACCACGCCGGCCTGGTCCCAGCTCAGGTTGTGGTCTTCGCCGCCGTCGGAAGGCCCGTACGGCCAGGGCTGGTTGTTCTGCTTGTCGTTGTAGGCGTAGAGGTCGTTGAGGGTGAAGCCGTCGTGGGCGACCATGAAATTGATCGAGTGCCAGGGCTTGCGGCCGTCGTCGCCGTAGAGGTCGCTGGACCCGGCGAAGCGCGAGGCCAGGGTGCCCGGCGTGACCACCTCGACGCCGAGCTTGTTCTGCTTCTTGCGCAGGGCATCGCGGTACAGGCCGTTCCATTCCGCCCAGCCGGCGGGGAAGTTGCCGACCTGATAGGAATTGCCGCCGATCGCCCAGGGTTCGGCGATCAGGTCGAGACCGGCGCCGCCCGCTGCCGCGCGCGGCGGCAGTTCGGCGACGATGCGGTTGAGCGCGTTGCCGGCGTCGCTCTTGTCGAAGTTGAAGCAGCCGTGCTGGCAGCTGTTGCCGAGCACCGAGGCCAGGTCGAAGCGGAAGCCGTCGACGCCGAGCGCGTCGCGCCAATAGGCCAGCGAGTCGACGATCAGGTTCTGGGCCACGGTGTTGCGGGTGTTGTAGTTGCCGCCGACGCCGGTGTTGTCCCAGGGGTATTTGAGGTCGGCGGTCAGCGAGTAATAGGCGGGGTTGTCGAGGCCGCGCCAGGACAGCAGGTTGTACACGGTCAGTCCGTCGCTGCCGCCCCAGGGGCCGCCTTCGCCGGTGTGGTTGTAGACCACGTCGATGTAGACCTTGATGCCGGCGTCGTGGAAGGCCTTGACCATCGCTTTCCATTCGCGGGTCGGCCCGCCGGCGCTCTTGTCGGCGGCGTAGCGGCGGTCCGGGGCGAAATAGTTCAGGGTCATGTAACCCCAGTAGTTATCGTTCGTCGTCGAGGTGGGGTCGACGTCGTTCTGGTCGTTTTGCGCCTCCTGCACCGGCAGGAATTCGACTGCGGTGACGCCGAGCCCCGCCAGGTAGGCGGCCTTGCGCGCTGCGCCGGCATAGGTGCCGCGTTCGGCGACAGGCACACTGGCGTCGTTACGGGTCAGGCCGCGCACGTGCACTTCGTAGATCACCTCGTCCTTGAGCGCGCGGGTCGGCTTGCTGCCGATCGACGAGGCATCGGCGGGCAGGGCCACGCTCTTGCCGGCGCAGGCGCCGCTGTCCTTGTTGCGATGGCTGGCGCCGCTGGCGTAGAGGGTGCCGTCGGCGCAGGCGGCGGTGTTCGGGTCCTGGCTGAGCTCGCGCGCGTAGGGGTCGATCAGCAGTTTGTTCGGATTGAAGCGGTTGCCGGCGTTGTCGACGTCGCTGACGAAACCGGTGCCGCTGCCCTTGCTCCAGGCGGCGTCGTAGGGCCAGTTGGGGCCCCAGGCGCGATACCCGTAGTAGACCGTGCCGGTGATGCCGTAGCTGGTCTTGATGGTGCTGGTCGCGACCGACTTCGACCAAACCTGGGTTGCCGCGTCCTTGGTCATGCTCAGGCGAGCGACTTCCTGCGCGCCGGAGGCGGTCTTGTACAACCACACCTCGATGCGGGTGGCGCGCGAGGAATAAACGCGAAAGTTGAGATTGCTCTGGCTGGCGTCGTAGCGCGCGCCCAACTGCTGGGCATCGATGGCGGCGCGTGCCTGGCCGTTGCCCAGCAGGCCCAACATCGTTGCCAGCACCACACTCGCCACGCCGTTCCACCACCGCGTCTGATCGCGCATCGCCACGCACTCCTGTCGAGTCGGAAGGCGCGCAGTCTGCGCGCGCCGCCTCACTCTAAGGCCGTTGCTGCGCTGCTCCGGAACGGCTGCAATCGTATTCAATGCCGCGTTCCGTGATCGCGGACGCGGCTCGCGGGCGTGGCCGCGCTCGTCGGATGCTCAGGACGGCGAGGCGAGCACCTGGATCGCTGCGGAGAACTTCGGCCCGCGCGCCAACAGCCGCAGCTGGCGCGGTCGGCGTTGCAGCCATTCGCGCAGCGCCCGCCATTCGCCCTCGCGCCAGGCCGGATACACGCCGGATTCGTTCCAGTCGCACAACTCGTCGAAGACCAACACCGTGCCGGGTACGATGCGTTCGTCCATCAAGGTCAACACGGTGACGGTGGACTCGTACAGATCGCAGTCGATGTGCAGCAGCGCCGCAGGGCCGGGATGCGTGGCCAGCCAGGCGGGCAGGCTGGCGCCGAATTCGCCGCGCCACAACCGCGCATTCGCCGGCACCTCGGGCAGGCTACCGGTATCGAAATGGCCGGCCGGATAGACACTGTCGGCGCTGCGTTGCCAGGGGATCGGCAAACCGCTGAAGGTGTCGAAGCCGTGCACGCTGCGTTCGGGCAGGGCATTGGCGAGGGCGCTGAGCGAACGTCCCCGGAACACGCCGAACTCCATCACATGACCGCTCGGGCAGTGCGCCCGGGTCACCGCGAGCAGGCTGTCGAGGTCGCTTTTGTGCGGCACGGGCAAGGCGCGAAACGCGGCGATGTCGAGCGCGGCGCCGGCATCGATCACCGGGGCCGCCGCCAGCATCGCCGGAGCGGCCTTCGCCGCCGCGTGCGCGCCACGATCGATGCTCGCGATGGCGGCGCTGCGCGGCCGCTCCCAGTTGATCTCTTCGATGCGGCCGTCGAAACCCTGTTGCACCGGCATCGGGAAGAACGGTGCGAGGCGTTCGATGTCGCCGATATCGTGGCGCAGCGCGGGCAACTCGGCCTTGCGCACCCGCACGATCAACGAGATGTTGTAACCGTAGACCTTGAGCCGGGCCTCGCGGCAATCGATGCCGGCGACGATCAGGTTGTACAGCAGCAGCCCGGCGTTCCACACCGTCAGGTGGCCGCCGACGATGTAGGGCCGTGCCGGCGGTACGGTAATGGCGAGCAAGCCACCTGGCGCGACGAAACTCACCAGGCGTTGCAGGAACAGGCCGACGTTAGCCTGGTGTTCCAGCGCATGCGAGCACCAGACCAGGTCGTAGCGCTCGTCGCTGGCGAAGTCCTCGAAGTCGCCGACGAAGTCCGGGCGATGGGCGCCGTAGGACTCGAACGAGATCGTGGTGACGCGCTTGCCGTGCTTGGCGAGGTGACGCGCCTGCAGGCCGTCGCCACAGCCGACATCCAGCACGCTGTCGAATTCGTACTGCGCCAGCAGCAGATTCAAAGCCTGGTCGGCCAGCCATGGCGGCGGCGGGCCTTTCTTCTTGCCGGCCTTGCGGGGCTTGGCGCGCGCAAGCGGGCTCGGTGCCGGGTTCGGTGCCGATTTCGGCTTCGGTTTAGGCGGCGCGACGACGGTGCGGAGCGGATGGGTCTTCATGCCACGGCTCGCTCGCCGCCGGTCGCGAGCGCGACCGCCAGCCGTAGATTGGCTTCCACCCAGGCGGCCATGCCGAACTCGGGGCATTGCGGCGGCAAGGCCAGGCGTCGCTCTCGCCAATGACTGCGTTGTCCGAGCATCGCATCGATCGCCGCGGCCATCGTATCGATGTCGTCGACGAGATGGCCGCAACGGCCGTCGCCGAGCAACTGCTCGGCCCAGCCGACCCGGGTGGCGACCACCGGCACGCCAGCGCGCACCGCATCGAACAAGGGCCAGGGGCCGCAGTCGCTGGCGCTGGTTACGACCACGCCGTCGAAGCGCCCGATCCATTCGCCGCAGCGCGACAGCGGGCATTGCGAGAGACCCATGACCGCGCAATCGATGCCGGCGCGGCGCAGGCTCGCGGCGGCGGCATCGAGACGTTCGCCGACCAGGGCGATGCGCATCGGCGACTTGGCCCGTTGTACGGCGGCGATGAAGTCGGCAAGGCCGCTGGCGTCGCAGCCTTGCTGGTTCGCCGGCCGGCCGACCCAGGCCAGTACCGGCACCGCGTCCTCGTTAGGCGGCGCCGGCGCGGCCTCGCTCCAGCCGACTGGCCGCACGATCCACTGTCGCTTCGACAGGTCGATGCCGCTCGCGGCCAGGATCGCTTGCTGATCGGGATGGGCGAGGACGAGACCGCTGCAGCGGGCGACGTCGGCACGCGCGCCGCCGCGCCGGTACGCCTCGGCACCGCTCATGTCGTGCAACTGCACCACGCTGCGCATCGGATCGGGGCTGCGTGCGGCTTCGCGGGCGCGCAGGAAGATCCAGGCCTCGGCCTGGGGCAGCGGTTTCTGGGTGGCGGCGACGCGGTAACCGGGCGGCGCGGCCGCGGCGAGCGCCTGCTTCCAGTGCTCGAACAGCCAGCCCTTGTTCTCGGCGACCACGTTGAGGGTCGGCAACGACGGCGCCGGCATCGACGCGGCTTTGCGCACGGCGGTACGCGGCAGGACGCGCGGAATCACCGTGCCGGTCGGCGCCAGCGGCCGTTCGCGCAGGGCGAGTTCGAGCAGACCGGCGACGCGCTGCGGGTCGGCGGCCTCGCCCAGGCTGCATTGGTGGGCGATCAGATGCTGCGCATAGGCGCGGCGGCAGGCGATGCCTTCGGCGCTGGCCGCGCTTTCGGCGAGCAGCGCCCAATCGCGCGGCGCCTCGGTCAGGAACGGCTTCACCGCGCCGCTACGTGGCCAGACGTTGCGGCCGAGCACGATCGCCGGCACGTCCCAGAGCAGGCCGTCATGGGCGACGTTGCTGTTGAGGGTGAGGATGCCTCGGCAAGCGCCGCTGCGCAGCATCTCGTGGATATTGCCGCGGGTCTGCGGCCACAGCAGGTCCTGTTTGCGGCGCAGTTGCAGGCGCAGATGGCGGTTGCGGGTGCGTGCGTCGGCCGGGTGCTGCTTGAAGATCACCGGCCACGGCGGGTCGAGGCGGCTAACGTGATCGATCAAGGCCTGCATGGTCCGCAGTGACGAGGGCGCGTGGCGGATGATGTTGGTGTCCGACTCGATCTGCAGCGGCACCAGCAGGAACTGCGCCGGCAGCTCGATCCGGTGTTCGCGATTGGCCTGCATGTACTGGTAGTAGCCGCTGAAACCGGTCGACTTGATCGCGGCCAGGCGCAGGTCGAGGGCCGCGTCCTGCTCGGCGCTCAGGTGCTGGCCGTCCCAGACGAAGGGCGCGGCATGCGAGTCGGCGTTGATGCCGCGCGGGCTGATCTGGTAGTCGGCGCGCGGCAGCCAACCGTGTTCGCAGTACAGCGCCGGGCCGAGCAGGCTATGGCCGCGGCCGTTCCAGACGATCGACAGCACGCGCGGATTGCGCGCGGTCGCACGCGGGTCGCGACTGACCGTATGACCAAGCGCGGCGACCGAGACGGCAAGGGTCTCGAACAGATCGCCGACCAGGCCGGGGGTACGTTTTTCGATCGCGACTTTCATGGCGGGGCTCCTTGCGGGCGCGCGGGGTCTTGCGGTTGTCGGCGTAGATGCCCGCACCGAGGCCGGTGTGGGCACCGGCGTGGGCAGGCGGTGCAGGGGGGCGGGGTCGCGCAGCCATTCGCCGGAGGCGTCGATCCGCGCTCCCGGCAGCGAATTCAGGCGGCTGATCGCGCTGAGGTTGAGCAACTCGACGCCGCGTCGGCCGAGTGCGGCTGCCAACTTGCCGTACTGGCCGTCGATTTCCTTGAGGCGGGCGGCGAGGGCATGGCGGCCGGTGGCGGCGAAGAAGTGATCGTCGGTGAAGTCGACCCCGATCAGGCCGATCCGCCGTGCGCCCATGTAGGCGGCCAGGCAGACCGCGACATAAGGCGAGTTCTGGGTGTAGTGCAGCGCGTCGTCGGCGCCCGCTTCGGTGCCGGCGTACTGGCCGAGTTTGAAGCGCACCACGGGCGGCCGTACCCGCCCGAGCTCGATCTGGGTGAACAGCGCCTGCGCATTGGATTGCTCGACGTAGCGGAAGCGGTCGAGCTTGAACTGCTGGCGCGGGTTCAGCACCACCAGATAGGTCGGGTCGAACAAGCGACCTACGTCGTTGACGCCGATGGTCACGAAGCGCTGCGGCTGAGGCAACTGCAACAGGGAGGGGCCGCAGCCGCAGACGACGAGGTCCGCGCCGGAGCGAGCGCCGCGATAGGCGGACAGAGCGTTCATTGACGCGGGTGTATCGCCATCAGCAACAGGAACAGTTTGTTCTTGGCTCCGGGGGCCCGATACACGCATTGCGCATCGAGCACGTTGGCGGCCAGGGAGGCCATCGACCACGCTTCGGCCTCGTCGCAAGGCGCGAAGGACTCGCGCAGTTGCTCGATATCCTCGCGTATGCCGCGATCCCGTACCGCGGCGAGTTGGGCCGAGGCCGAGGCAGGCACCGACTCATTGTCCCAACCCCACAGCCACGACTCCGCTTCCGGCGCCCAGCTGCCCGCGACCTGGATGTCGGCGCAGACTCGCTCGGCGTCGCTCTCATCATAGAAACGTATCGTCGCGGTGGGCAGGTCGATCTGATAGCGCTTGAACGTCCCCAGACCGTAGCGCGTCTGCGCCTCGGCCATGCGTTGCCGGGTTTGTTCGCGTGCCGTCTCGACCCAGGTTTCATACTCGTCTGCGTTCATGCTCTCGATTCCTGTGGTGATTTGATATCAAAGCTTGAACCAGCTACGTATGGTCGCTGGCGAACCGATCTTGGCCGCGTACTGGAGCAACATGGTCTGCAATGCCGCTGCCGCGCCGCTGGGGCGATGCGCCGCGGCTGGCGCGGTGCCGGTCGCGGTCTCGACGACGACCTTATCGAGCTTGGTGTCGGGAGCGAGGTTCTTGAGCTGACCGCGGAACATCGCGCCGAGCTGCGAGTTCATGCGATTTTCGATCATGGCCATGTTCTCAGCGGTGTCGGTACCTCCCATCTGCAGTTCCTGCTGGTGGTCGGCTTGCAACTGGGTCATTAGCACGCGCGCGGCAGCCTTGTCGGCTGGTACCGGAATTTTGTCGATCGCGGCATGAATTTCGCTGCGGAATCGGTCCTGTCCGCCCTGGCGCAGCGGCTTGGTCGACTTCTGCTTGGTCGTGCTGCCGGCTTCGAACCCAAGAGTCTGGGCTTGGTTAGCGGTCTTGCCTTCAGCCGCACGCTTGATCGCGTTGGCCTTGGAAGTGAATTCGTCCAACGGCCAATGCGATTCGTAGCCGATCTCCACTTCGGTGACCGTCGGCCCGACGAGCACGTTGGTCTGAGTGATCTTGACCGGATTGACCTCGGCGCGGATCGCCCACTTGTCGCCTTGCTTGACCGGTTCCAGCGTGGTCAAGCGATAACGGACCTTGACCGCGAACAGCAAGGGCTTGAGCACGATCATGCCGACCTTTTTGCCGGAGTACTTGTTGACCGCGGCCAGCGCCGCCGCCGATCCCTCGTCCAGACGCTTTTGTTTCTGCTCGGGGGTGTCGCTCTTCCCGGTCAACTTCCCGAACAGCTTCTTGATGTAGGCGACCGCCTTCTTGATGGCCTTGTCGATGGCTTGGTCGACCTTGGTCTGGACCTTGGTGATGAAGCCCTTGATCTTGGCGCTGATGCCGCCCAGGCCGATTAGCGCGGCGAGGAAGCCGATCAGGATCGGCACAGCGTTGCCCAGGGCCTGTTCGACCTTGCTGATCGCGCCGCCGATCGAGCCGGTGGCGATGGCGTGGATCGAGTTGATCACCGACTCGACGAACTCCATGATCTGCGCGGCGCGCTCGACCACGAACATCACCACGTTGACGATCATCATGATCGCCTGGATGATCGCGCCGGCCGGGTTGAACATCGACACGACCTTGGCCACCGCCTTCTTGACGATGGTGGTGACGATCCAGTCCTGGATCGCGCCGATCACCATGTCCTTGAGGTTGGACAGGTCGCCCTTGATCTGCTCCCACAGCGCGGCCGGGCCGCCGCCGATCAGGGTCTGCAGATAGCTCACCAGCTTCTCGATCACCGCCACCGCGGTTGGGCCGAGCAGCTTGACCGCCTTGGCGCGCATGCGCTCGTAGGTGATGCCCAACACGCCGAGCACCATCTTCAGGATCGACACCACCGTCAGGTCGCTCGGTATCTCGATGCCGGTACCGGCCAGTGCACCGAACAGCCACTTGATGAAGCCGCGCTTGAGGTGGCCGAGGATGTTGCCGGCGAAGGCCGAGAAGCCGCCCTTGACCGCGGCGATCAGGTTGGACAGGAAGCCGCCGGGGTTGTCGAGGATCAGGTCGATGGTGTCCGCGCCCTTGCGCAGGATGGCCATGAGCTTGTCCTTGAACTCCATCAGCGCCTTGGCGACTTCGGCGATCTTCTCCTTGGCCTGGGTGACCAGGCCCTTGTTGGAATCCTGGATCGCCTTGAGCGCTTCGTCGGCCTTGTCGAAGGCTTCCTTGTACTTCTGCGCCAGGCCTTCGGCGAGCGCCTGCTTCTTGTCCTCGATGCCGGACTTGAGTTCGTTGAATTTTTCGGCGTATTCGGCGGTGAGCTGGGCGCCGCGGGCGCGCACGCCGGGCGACAGCGCCGCTTGCGCGGTGGCGATCTTGGCCTGGGCCTGGGCGACGTCGTTCTTGGCCGCGGCCAATTCGCGTTCGACCAGGTTGGCGACCTTGACCGCCAGCGCGTCCATCGCCGCGGTGAACAGATTGCGCCCGGCCTCGTAGAAGCGGTTGACCTCCGGCGGCAGGTCGAGGATCTGGTCCTTGATCCACAGCAGCGAGCCGCCCGGCATCAACAGATAGCGTTTGAGTTTGTAGTCGAACAGCGCGTCTTCGACATAACTCTTCATGCGCGCCAGGGCGGCATCGGTGCCCTGGTCGAAGATCGTGTTGACCGAGGTCTCCAGGTTCTCCAGGCGCTTGTCGACCGCGGCCTTGGCGGTGTTGAAGGTGGCGACGACGAAGTTGCTGAACTTGCTCAGTTCCAGCTCTTCGCGCGCCTTCTGCTGTTCCTGCTTCGACAGCACCTTGGTCTTGCTGCCGCCCTTGACCGAGAGCAGGCTGCTGACGCCCTTGCCGGCGACCGCCTTGGCTTGGCCGGCGGCCTTGGCCAGGGTCGCGCCTTCCTTGCCGCGGTACTTGCCGGGGCCGGCATCGGAATCCTTCTGCACCGCTTTCTCGGCGGTCATCACCGCCGAGAAGCGCGGGTCGCTGGCGTTCTTCAGGCGGGTGTCGGTCTGCTTGGTCGCCTTTTTGGCATCGGCGACTTCGGTCTTGCTTTCTTCCAGCGAAATCTCGGCGGCGGGTTTTGGCGCCGGCATCGCCGCGGCGGCGTCGATCTGCGGCGGCGGCACGCCAGGTTCGGGCGGAATCGGCGTGACCGGCTTGGCCGGGACGCCGGCTTCCGACGGCGGCGCGTTCGAGGTCTGCTGCAGGTCGCCGGTGGCGGCTTGTTTCTGGTTGCCGACTTCGCCCTTGAGCGAGCCCTTGATCTCGTTGCCCGAGCCGCCCTTCATGAACTTCTCGGTGTCGCCGAGCGTCTTGGGCATGACCTTGGCGATTTCGGCGCGCAGGATCGACAGGAAACTGGCGGTCTCCGGTTTCGGCGTCTCGGCCTCTTCGAGTTGGTCGACCTGCTTGGCGCGCGCGCCGGCGGCTTTCTCGTTCGCCGGGCCCTTGGCGGCCTTGCCGGATTCGTCGGACTTGCGCGACGGCGGCGGATGTTGCTTGAGCTTGCGGCTGTCGGCGTTGAGTTTGTCGACCACGCGCTTGTAGCGCGGGTCGTTGCGCGGGTTGGCCCGTTTGGCGACGCGCGCGACGGCCATCGTCAGTGTCCGGGGCCGCCGCGTGGCGGATCGAGCGAACGCATCGGGCAGTTCGCACCGATCTTGCGGTATTCGCGGGTCAGCGCCGCTTGCAGATGCACCGCGGCGATGGCGTTGCCGCTCTGCAGAGCGAGCAGGCGCGCGTGCATGACTACGTTGCGCCATTGGCCGCCGCTGAGGGCGCAGCGGCTGGCGGCGTCCTGCAGCCAGCCTTCGTCGCAGCCGTCGCCGGCCAGGTGCAGGCGCAGGATCTCGTAGCGTCGCCAGGCATCGGGGGCGCGGAAGTTCACCACCACGTCCATGCGCCGGGCGAAGGCGCGGTCGATGCGGTCGGCGGCGTTGCTGGTGACCACCAGGATGCCTTCGAAGGACTCGATGCGTTGCAGCAGGAAATTGGTTTCGAGGTTGGCGTAGCGGTCGTGCGAGGAGCCGACCTCGGTGCGGTTGGCCATCAGCGCATCGCCTTCGTCGAGCAGCAGCACCACGTCGAGTTCTTCCGCTGCGCTCAAGGCATGGTCGAGGTTCTTCTCGGTTTCGCCGAGGTATTTGTTGACCGTCGCCGACAGGTCGATGCGATAGACGTCCTTGCCGAGCTCGGCCGCCAGCAGGCGCGCGGCCAGGGTCTTGCCGGTGCCGCTGGAGCCGGCGAACAGGGCCCGCACGCCGACCCCGTGCATCGCGACCTCGGCCGAACCGCTCGCCAGCGGTTCGCGCCAGCGGCAGCGCGTCGCCAGCGCGTCGATCTCTTCGCGGGTGGCGTCGTCGACGATCAGGTCGTCGAGCGAGCCGGCTGCCTGCAGGCGCGTGGCCAGGGTTTCCAGGCGTGCGGTCTGCAGGCTGCGGCAGGCGCGGCGCAGGTCGTCGTGTTGCGGGCGCTCGCGTTGGGCGAGGCGTGCGAACGCGTTTGCCGCCGCCGCGACCTGGCGCACGTGGCCGCTGGACAAACGCATGCGCCCGGACAGGTCGGCCAGGGTCTCGGCCGATTGCTCGGGCAGGCACGCCGACCAATGGCGTTGCCGTTGCGCGGGGCCGGGCAGCGGCAGTTCGATGTCGAGCATCGGCCGGCGGTCTTCGCAGGCCCAGGCGCCGTGACGGCCGGTAACCACGAACAAGGGCGTGTCGACCAGCGGCAGCGGCGCCAGGCGCCGGGTCTCGCCGGGCGAGGAATCGGCTTCGACCACGGGCAGCGCGTCGAGCATCGCCGCCAGGGTGCCGAACAGACGCCAGCGCGTTTCGTCTTCGAACACCGCCTCGCTGGCGATCAGCAGGTCCTTGCCGAGGGTGTGGGCGAGTGCGCCGGCGAGGGTCTTGCGGCCGTTGTGGATCGGGCCGCGGATCAACAGCGCCGGTGCGCTCGCGCCGGTGCGCAGGGCGTCGAGGATGGCCTGGCCATCGAGTCCGGCGAGAGGGAAGACGTAATCGCTCAGCTGCGGCAGTTGCGCGTGGGCGATATGGCGCAGCCAGCGGGTCGAACTCAATTCGCCGCGCAGGCCGTCCCACACCGCCAGGGTCACGCTCGGGGTCCAGTCCGGGCGCGGCGCTTCCGGATTGGACAACTGCACCAGGCCGTGTTCGATCAGGCTTTGCAGCGACTTGCGTACCTGGTCGATGCGGTCGTCGCCGTCGCCGCGATCGCGCCACCAGGCCATCAACAGGCCGAAGCTCGGCCGGTTGTCGCGCCGCTGTGCCTGCTCGAACACCAAGCCGAAACGCGGGTCCTCTTCGATCAGGCCGATTGCCAGCAGCAGCTCGACGTCGAGCGGGTTCAAGCCGGCGCGGCGCAGGGCCGACAAGGGCAAGCGCTGCGCTTGCGCTTCGGCGCGGCCTTCCCATTCGGCCAATGCGGCTCGCCAGCGTGCCGACAAGGATGCGCCGGCGGCGACTTCGCGCTCGATCTCTTCGAGGTAGTCGGCAAGGAAGGGATAGGCCTGCACGGCGTCGTCGATGTCGCCGTCGGTGCAGGCCTCGGCGATGCTCGCGATCACTCCGTACAGCGCCAGCTTGAGGTGTGCGGGCGCGGTGAACGGCGTTTCGGCGAAGGCGATGGCGCTCGGAGCGAGGAAGGCGTTCATGCGCGGCCCTCAGACGAAGCGGAAACGGACGCTGCGGCCCGCGGCCGGAATCCAGCCGGGGTCGCGGTCGAGCCCGGCCAGGCGCAGACACAGGGGCAGCGCGTCCAAAGACAGACGCACCTCGACGTCGACCAGATTGCAATGCAATTGCGCTCGGTGGCGACAGACCAGAGTGGGAATATCGCCGTCGTCGACGGCGAGGGCGCGCGCCAGGCGCGCTTCCAGGTAGCTGAGCAGGTAATGCAGCCAGCGGCGGTTGCGTTGGCGCGGCGAGGGCGCCGGCGCCTGCGGCATGCGAACGAGCCTGGTCTCGCGCAAGGCAGTGCGTTGCGTGCACCAGTCGGCGGCCTGCACGGCCGGAGTCGATGCGGCCCGCGGCAGATCGGCGAGCACGAAGCCCTGTGGATGCCACAGCCGCAAGCGTCGCGTACCGGCGTGGTAGGCGACCGTTTCGGCCGCATCCCAGGGCTGCAGCCAAGCCTCGTCGATGGCCCAGGCGAGCGGTGCGACAAAGTCGTATGCGGGCGCTTGCTGCGGTTTGCGGCCGGCCAGATCGGCCAACAGCCGCCACAGTGGGTCGCGGCGAAATTCCGCGCCGAACCAGGCTTCGCCGATCAGCGCCAGCCAGTTCCATGGCGACAGGGCCAGGCCGCGCGCACGCGGCATGCTGAAATCGCCGTACAACTCCAGCGCCAAGGCCGCGTTGAGCAGGTACAGCAGGCCGCCGTAGTCGCTGTCGATCTGCACGCCGCCGGCGTTGAAGGCGGTCTGCGGCGTGGTCTCGGGTGGCGCCGGTTCGACATCGGTGGCGGCCTCGACTCGAACAGGCTCCGTGGCGGTCGCAGGTTCGAGCGCAGCACTCGCCGCCGACTTACTGGCCATCACGCAGGCCGGTCGGTCGGTACCGGCCCCGGATTGCGCTGCAATCGGCGCTGGCGACGGCTTGCGTTTGCCGCGCTTGGCTGCCGGTTCACTGTTCGGTTGTGCCGATGAATCGAACATAGGCGGTGTCGGTGCTTCCGATACGATGCGCGCGGCGTCCGCGGCCGCGGATTGGATGGCGTGCACGGGCGATGCGATCGTTTCGCCCGTAGCCGTCGGCGCGACGAGCGGGGTCGTGTTGCCGGGTTGCCAATTCGACGCGGGTGCTGAGGCCGGCGGCGGCAACAACGACTTTGTCGGCGCTACCGCTGTGCACGATTGCGTCCACCTCGTTACCGCATCGGCGAAGGACGCGCTGCGCAGCCAGCCCGGTTCGCGCACTACCGCCAGGGCGAATGCGAGCAGGCGCAGCGTCGTCGGCCGCAATGCTTCGTTGCGCAGTTCGGGTAGTGCCGCGAGCAGGCGGGTGTCGTCGCGACGCGATGGCGACGTGCGTCTGCTTGCGTCTGGCTCGGAACGAACGCCGGAACCGGCTCCATGCGGACGATGCGGCGCCTCGTACGAACCCGAAGCGACGCTCGTTTGGATTGTTGCCGTCTTCGCCGTCTCGGGCGCGGCAGCGAAGGCCAGGGCGAGCGGCGCGTCGTAATCCCGTGCCAGCGCCGTCAATGCGCGCCTCGCATCGCCGTCGTGCAAGCGCGACAGCCAGGCCGCGGCGTCGCCGTTCGGCGCCAGCAGATTCAGCGTGGCCGCCACGTGTTGGCCGCGGCCGAGCACCTGCTCGCGCAGCCACTCGTCGACCGCGGCCCGGCCCAGCACGGTGCGCCACCACCAACGCTGCGAGACGTGACCGCGCAGCCAATCGCGTATCAGGCAGGCGGCCAGTTCGCCTTCGTCGAACCAGACCGCGTCGGCGCTCGCTGCGCCGTCGTCGCGCCAGGGGCGTTTCGCGTAGCGTTGCTGCTCGCGCAGGGCTTGCGCCACGCGCGGGCCGAAGGCCGCCATGGAGTGAGACATGGTCTGCAGCTTGCGTACCAGCAACAGTGCGTTCGGCGGCAGTTCGCTCAGGCTCCAGTCGACCGCAGCCAAGGCCCGCTCCAGGCCCTGCCGGGCCCGCAGCGTGTCGCGCTCCGCGCTGCGCAGCCTGACGCTGCGCAGTTGGTTCGGATCGCATCGCGAGTCCAGTCGGAGCATGCGGGCCTCGGCGGAGGGCGGCGTTTACTTGCGCCGCAACAGCAGCCACAACACCAGCAGCAAGAGCAGGATCAGCCACCACCAGCGCTTCCACCACGGCTCGTGCGAAGGCGGTTCGGTGCCGGTACCCAAGCTCGACAGCGGACCGTCGCGCAGCACCTGGTCGGCGAACACGATGCTGACCTTGGGGTCGTCGCCCGGGGCGAGCCCGCCCACCTTGATCGTGTACTCGCCGGTGAGGCCGTTGTCGGTCGGCGCGCCGGCGATCGTGCCGGCGTCGATCTTGACGTTGAAGCCGCCTTCATGGCCGGGGCCGACGTAGTTGCCGAACTTGTCGCGCGGCGTGATCACGATCACCGCATCGGCGCTGCGCGGCTCGCGCTGCACCCGCACCGCCGAGTCCTTCGCGGTCGGGATCACCGGCACCTGGCGTTCGGCGAGGTCGCGGCGGCGGATCGTGCCGGTGCGCGGGTCGTTCCAGTCGTACTCGATGCGGATGCGGTAGCGGCCGCCGACGTTGGTGGCGTCGAACTTGCCTTCGTAGCGGCCGTTGCCGACATGCTTGAGTTCGATCGCTTCGCCGACCGGCTTGGGTTCGATCTTGTCCAGCAGGCCGGCGGTACGGATCAGCTGGTCGAGTTTCATCGACAGCGGCGAGGTGTCGTTGCGGATCTCGCCGTCGATCGGCTGGGCGCCGGCGTCGTGCAACAAGGTGCCGAGGTTGGCGCCGGGGCGTTCGATGATGGCGCGGATCGCGCCGGCCGGCAGGTCGGCGAGCGGGCCGTGCTCCCAGCCGACTTCGGCGACGACGCCGATCGGGCTGGCGGTGCCGAGGCGCGGGGTTTCGGTGACGCGCGCGCCCAGGCGGCTTTCCACGCCGTAGGCCGACAACTGGTACTTCAGGCCGGCGGTGCCGAATTGCCGCACTGTCACCTTCCAGTCGCCGGCCGGGCCGGCCTGGGGAATGTTGACGGTGGCGACGCGGAAGTTCGGCCCGGCGGCATTCTGGATGGCGGTGGTCATGGTGCCGTCGGGGCGGCGGATCTCCAGCCCCGCTTCACGGGCGCTGCCCTCCCAGCTCAGCACGAAGGTGACGCGGGTCAGCGAGGGGTCGACGATGAAGTTGAACGGCGTCGACGCCGGCGTGCCGGCGGCCAGATCGCCGAGCGTGCGATCCAACAGCGACACCGTGCCGCCCTTGAGGTGAGTCACCAGGTTGTCGACGAAGCTGTTGTCCATCGCCACGCCGTTGTTCGGGAACGCCGAACGGCCGGCGGTTTCGCCGGAGATTTCGTCGAGCAGTTCGGCGCTCGCGGCCATGCCGCCTTCGCCGAGGCCGATAGTGAAGATCGGGCCGCGCGGCAGCACGTCGCGAGCCAGGATGCCGCCGTTCAAGGTCAGCAGCGCGCTGCTCGGCATCGCCGCGGCGACCGCGCATTTGTCCAGATAGGTCGTGCCCGGCGGCTTGCCGGGATAGGGCTTCTCGACCGGCGCCAACACCTCGCCCTGGCGCGAGATGCACGGCGGGTTGTTCTGCTCGCCGTCGGTGAACAGCACGACCGCGGTATCGCCGACCAGTTGTTCGACCGGAACCAGACGGGCGCGCCCCATCGTGGTGCCGGCACCGATCGAGGTGCCGCCGATGTAGGTGTCGTCGGCCAGGCCGGCCGCGACGGGCACGGCCCACGGCGCGGCGATCGCGCCGCGCTGCTTGAAGAAATTGAGGCCGTCGAGCGGCGATTCGACCGCGGTGCCGCCGAACAAGACCATGCCGAGCCTGTCGTCGGGGTGACCCTCGGAGGAAATCGTCGCCGGCGGCGGCGGCGCGCCGACCGCATCCCAGACCGACGCGAACAATTGCACCGAGGACTTCATTCGATCCCAACGTTTGTCCGGCGAACCGGGAATCACCCAGTCCATGCTCGGCGACTTGTCGATCACCAGCACGATATTCAGTGGCAGGCGTCCCAGGTAATCGGCACCGGCGCCGGAGATCGAAGGCCGGCTGGTCGGTACGCGCACATAGGCGATGTCGCAGGACGCATCCGAAGGCGCCATGAAGCTGGTGATGCGATAGCCCCTGCCGGCGCCGAAGGTGAAACCTGTCAGTTCCAAGGTGATCGACAAGCCAGCCGGGGTGATGGTCGGCGCGCAGAAATTACCCGGGAACACGCTCTTGTAGCTGATGTCGAGACGGGCGCGCTGAGTGCCGCTGATGCGGGTCACCGTGGCGATGTCGCCGGTCGGGCTGACCCCGACCGCCTTGCAGGCCACGCCGGCGCAACCGGCATCGGCGACCGCGATGCTGGTGCCGTCGACGGAGATCGTCGATCCGCCGCCGATCGAAGCGGCATCGAACTCGATCGCCGACATGGCGGTCTGCATGGTCGGCGGGCTGGGCCCGCGCGAAGGCACCTGCAAGGTCAGGGTCTGGGCCCACGCGGCGGACGAGCCTATCGCCAACAGTCCGCCGAGCAACCAAGACCCGGCGCGGGGAAAACGCATATGACGTGTCATGCGTGTCATGGAACTCTCCTGGTTCAGGCGCCCACTACGTTGAAGGTGCCGGTGTATGCGATGTCGCTGAAGCCGGGGACCGAGACGATCACGGTCGCCGCAACCACGGGGCCTTGCGGGATGTCGGGGAAGTTGGGCACGGTGGCGACGATGGTGGTGGCGTTGGCGCTGACGATCGCCGCGGTGGTGCCGCGTATGCGCACCTGCGCCGCCGCGGTGAAATTGGTGCCGGTGATGGTGATGTTGTTGCCTTCGAGCTGCGCCGCCGGGGCGACGTTGCTGATCGTCGGCTGCGCCGGCACCGGTGCGGTGACGGTGATCTGAGTCGTCGCCGGCGTGCCGTTCGGCGTGACGATGCGGATGGTGACGCCGGGCAGGGGCGGTGCGCCGCCGGTTGCGGGCGCGCCGGGAATGCCGGCCGGCACCACCAAGAGCAGGCGTCGGGTCGGGTCGACCGGGTCGGGGTTGACCGAGGCCGCCGGCACGTTGTTGAAGGTCACCGTGTTCTGCGCCGCGGTGGCGCTGAAGTTGGTGCCGACGATGGCCAGCGGCGTGTTCACCGCGAAGCTGGTCGAGGCCACGCCGCTGACGGTTTCGGTGCGCGAGATGGTCGGCGGCTGATTGCCCGGGTTCGGTGCGCTGCCGGCGGCGCGCGACACCACCAGGTTGATCGGCGTCCCGGGCGCGACGCGCATCTGCGCCGGCGGGCTCTGGTTGAGCACCACCAGGTTGGCGTTGGCCGCGGCGAGCGGATCGACCGCCGCGCCGGCGACATCGAGGGTGAAGCCGAGGGTGAGCTGGCGCCCGGGTTGCAGCAGGATCGCGCGGGCCTCGCTGAGCAGCGAGCCGAACAGGTTCGGCACCGTCTGCGTGCCGCCGCCGGGGCCGCCCTGCAATTGGGCGAGCGCATCCAGGATCGCGTTGATCAGGTCCGATGACATCACATCGCCGGGCTGTACCTGTGAGGGAAGTGCCATGGAAGTTCTCCTGAGTGCTGGCTATGGGGCGCCGCAGCAACCGGCCAGGTTGCTGTAGTCCAGGCGCGCCATGTCGAACCGCGCGACCGCGATGTCGGGGAGTTGTCCGCTTGCGAAGACCAGCATCGGTTGCACCGGCTCGCCTTCGCGCGAGGCTTTGACGTTCTGCCAGGGGCGATACACCCAGACGAATTCCTTCTGGTTCACGTCGGTCGGCGTGGAGGCCAGCGCTTGCGCCTGCAGGGCGCCGAGCTGGCGCGCGTCGATGAAGGGCGTGCTCTGCCCGGAACCCGGCGCGGGCCGGCGCACGATGCCGGTGAAGAAAGTGGTGTCGGAAAAACCGCGCAGCGACAGACTGTGCAGCGGCACGATCCCGAACGGCGGCAGGTAGCGGAAATACTGGGTCGCGATCAAGGCCGAGGGCGCCGCCGATGCGGCGAGCAGATCGGCCAGGTGCTGCTGGAACTGCGCGCACATCGCATGGGTTTCGACCAGGCGGCGGACGCGCGCCTGGAACGCGAACGAGGACAGTTCGGCCGGGTCGAGCGGGTTGCGCTGGAAGGCATAGCCCGACAAGGCATCGGGTTCGAGCAGGCGCCGCCGCACCGCCCAGGTGTCGACGAAGTTCAAGCCGGCGCTGGTCCAGTAGACCAGGGCGATCGGCACGTCGCAGTCGCTGAGCGCGCTGTCGCGCAGTTCGTCGACCAGACCGTAGTTCGGCGGGTCGCTCTGCCAAGGATCGAGCGCGTTGGCGTCGCGTGCCTCGATGCCGAAGCAGCGATACGCCAGGCGATTGCGGAACTGCGACGAGGACGGGTCGAGGTCGGCGAAGCGCAATGGATTCAGCGCAAGCAACCGAAACTGCACGCCGTCGACGGTGGTGTCGGTGTTGCAGCGCACGTTGCTCGGGTCCAAACCGTTAGTGGGGGCGCGACCTTCGCTGGTCTGCGCCGGCGCGATGGTCAGCACGTAGACGCCGGCGCCGGCGACGTAGACACCGTCGGCGAGCGGATTGCAGTTGGCGAACACGCAGTCGCAGGCCGCGGCCTCGCCGGCATCGAAACGCCGGGTCAGGGCGACGCTGGTGTCGGCGGTCAGGCACAGAGTCTGGCCGGCGCGATTGACCGCCAGCCCGGCGCGCACCCGCAACACCGGTGCGCTGGGCTGGTCGAGGTCGGCATCGCGTGCGGCTTCCAGGCCGAAGGCGACGCCGTCGCCGAGCGCCAGCCCGAGCCGGGCGTCGGCCTCGCGACGTGCGACTTGCTCGCGGGTCAGGTCCTTGCTGGTGAGCAGGCGCCCGTTGAAGAAGTTGACGGTGCGGATGCCGCCTTCTTTGACGGGTTGTTGCAGCTGCAGGACGTTGTCGAGAGTGCTCATGGCGGCCTCATGCGGTCCCGATCGAATGCCATTGCCCGGCGCCGTCGGCGACCAGGGTGACGGCCTTTTTCTTCTTGACCGAGAACTCGGGCAGGCCGTCGATGCCGTCGCCGACCAGGGTGTCGGCGAACACGGTCAAGGCGCCGACGTCGAGGTTCTTGATCACGTAAGTGCGCCCCGCGGTCATCGGCACCGAGGCCGGCAAGGTCAGGGCGAGCTTGGCGGCGCTGCGGCCGATCACCAGGTACTGGCTGTCGTCGAGCGCCAGGTCCTGGTCGGAGAATTGGATCGGCACCTGCATCGGCGAGATCGCCATCGGCGCGTCGAACTCCAGCGGCATCGGCCCGCCGAACGCCGCCCCGGCGGCGTCGCCGGTGCCGGCGCAATCGCAGCCGCACAGCGCCCATTCCTGCAGCAGGCGCAGATGGGCGAGGAAGGGCCGCGCGCTTTCGTCGATGCGCAGGCTGGCCGGGCTGCCGTCGACTTGCCAGGCGCCGCTCGGCGAACCGCCGACCCAGACCACCTCGAAACTGATCCGCGCCAGCAGCACGCAATCGCCGTCCGGGTATTGCGGGCGATGGCAGCGCATGGCCATCCACATCGGCCGCAGTTCGGTGACCCAGAAGCGGAAGGCGGTGCGCAGAAACTCGCATTGTTGCTCGCGCGCAAGGCTGAGCCGCGGCGAGCCGAGATCGAACAGATAATCGCCGAGGGTTGCGAACGAGGCCGGCGGCGACAGCGGCGGCGACATCGATTGCGCGTCGAGCCAGGGCTGCACGGCACCGCGCATCGCCTCGAGCCAAGCGTCGGGATCGCCGATCTGCGGCGGACTGCTGTCGAGCACGCTGACGTTGCGGCGGAGCCAGCGCACGAAATCGCGCAAGGCGTCTTCTTCGACCTGGGCCGGCGCGTGCTGGCGCAGTTCCAGGCGGAAGTCGTCGGCGACGCGCGAAGGCTTCATCAATTCGTCTTCGGACCGGCACGGCTCGCCGGGGATCGGCACCGGCCGGGTCTTGCAGTCGGCATAGCACAGGGTCAGGTACAGCGAGATCTCGCCCGCGCCGACCGCGGGCGGGGACAGCGGCGGCGAGAGCGGTGGCGACAACGGCGGCGAGCCGGGGTCGAGCATCCGGTTCACCAGCGCGGCGTTATCGGGCTTGGCCAGCCAGCGGTTGAGCACCGCGCACTGATCGGCCGGCACGCACACCAGCTTGCCGCTGGGTACCAGTGCCGAACCGGCGGCGACGTGCAGGCGCGGTCCGTCGCTGCCGTCGTTCTCGAATTGGATGCGCAGTCCGCTCAGCGTGCCGTAGCCGACGGCGTCGCGCGCCAGCCATTGGTCGCGTCCGGCCAGATAGGCGAACTCCTGGGTGAAGTCGTCCACGCCGAGCACCATGCCGCGCTCGTAATTGACATGCTGCGTGGGATCTGCGGGCAGGCCCGTCAGCGTGGTCACCGGTTCGTTGCAGCAGCCCATGATTCGCTCCTTGAGACTTGGCGGCTCAGCATTCGAGCGACAGCCGGTCGCGCCCTTGATGGCGCGGCGCACCGCCGACGAAGCTGGCTCCGAGGTAGGCGCGGCCCACCACGGCATCGGGGATCAGCTCGCTTGCGCGGCTGCCGGCACCCAACTGTGTGTCGAGCCCGAGCCGCGCCTCGCCGACGCGGTTGAAGGCCCAGTAGAAGCGCACGTCGAACACGGTGTGCGCGGGTTTTTCCAGTTCGACGATGCGCCGCGCGAGTGCGAGGCGTTCGTCGAGGAGGTAGGGGTCGGCGATTACGCTCGCCACCGGCAGCAACACCGAGAAGCGGTGCGCAGTGCGATGCATCGCCAGCAACTGGCGCTCGAACTGCAGCCAGTCGGTCTGCGCAGCCAGGCTCGCCGGCAGGCGATCGGGTAATGGCACCTGTTCGAACTCGGGCCAGGCGGCGAGGTGCGCACTGCGCAGGCGCTCGATGCGGCGATAGCGCCGGGCCAGGAAGTCGTGCCACAGCTTGCGTTCGCGCGCACCGTCGCTGCGCGCGCAGAACTCCTGCCAATCCTGGCTGGCGGCTTCGCGCGCGGACGGCGTACCCGGCAGCAGGATCTGCGAGACCTGCGCGTAGGCGCCGGCGTGCGCGAGGTTCAAGGCTGGCAGGCTGCCGTAGCGCGACATCAGGAAGCCCTGCCAACGACTGCGCTCGGCGGCGCCGACGCTGGGCACGAAACCCAGGTGCGCCGAGCAAAACGCGTTCCATTCCTGCGCGGCATCGGGATGCGCGGCGGTGTTCGGCGGCGGCGCCAGCGAGAACGGCGTCATCTGCTGCAAGGCCGATGCCGTGCTTTGCAGCCAGGCGGCATAACGATCGACCAGGCCGGCATTGCCTTCGGCCGGCGTCCACAAGCTCTGCATCACCACGTTGCGCAGGCCGTCGTCGGACGCGGCGCTGCCGAGCGCGGCATCGGCGATCAGGGTTTCGACCAGGCGCGTTTGATAGGACTCGACGATGCGGATGCGGCCGGCGCCTTCGTCGTCGGGGTCGGGGCCGTCGAACATGGCGGCATCGAAGCCCGGCTCGAAGGCCAGGGTCAGGGCGACGCGCAGGCCGTGCACAGTGCCGCGCCAACGGAAGAAATCCATGGCGTGGCGGACCAGCAGGCGGTGGCGGCGTTCGTCCCAGGACGGGTCCAGGGCCAGGTCGAACCAGCCGGCGAGCCAGGCCAGCGCGTCCTGCGGCACCGTGCGCGCATCGAACAGGGACTGCACGTTGGCGACGCGGTCCTCGATCTGGGTCAGGGTGCTTTCGCAGTTGGCGAGCCAGCGTTCGAGGAAATCGCCGTTGGCGCTGTCTTCGCGGTACAACGCCGGCAGGAAACGCTGCGGATAGGAGAAGCGCGGCGACCACACGCGCAGGGCGCGCAGGCGCGGCGTGGCGGTGCCGTTGCGGCCGACCAGGGTCACGCGCAGTTGCAGATAGCGGCCGTGGGCTTGCTGCAGCAGCAACTCCCAGGTGCCGGCACCGGCTTCGCGGCGGGTCGCGCGTGCGGCTTCGCGACGCAGCCAGGGCAGCTCCGGGCCGCTCGTGCGCAAGCGCGGCACCGGTTCGAGCAGCCAACTGCCGATGACTTGCGCATCCGCCGCCGGTTGCGACTCGCCGTCGAACCAACCGCTGAGTTCGTCGCCGGCGCGACTTTCGATGGTGATCGCGGTGTCGGGCGGAATCGCCGCGTCGAGCAACAGCTTGTCCCAGACCGTGCCGAGCTCGTTGCTGTCGAACACCGGGGTCACGAACACCGCTTGCGCGGCATAGCGTTGCCGGTGCTGCTGCACCACCGGGGTCCAGCGCGGCAGGCCCGGGCCGCAGTCGTAATGGGCCTTGCCCGCAACCGAGACCAGGGCGCGGCCGCCGTAGCGGCGCAGTGGATACAGCTCGGCCGGCGCGCGCAGGGCGAACTGCCCGTCGTTGTCGATCACTTCGAAAGCGTGGACCTGGTTGCCGACTTCGCTGGCGATGAACAAGCGCGGCGGCGCCAGTTCGGCCACCGAGGCCGGGGTATGGCCAAGGCCGCTGGCGTAGACCATGTCGTGGGCGAGCGCGGGCAGGGCATCGAGCCATTGCGAGGCATCGACCGACCAGGCCGAACCCTCGCGGCGCAAGCGCACCACGCGCGAGCGTTGCAGGGGCGCGTCGCGGTCGAGCAGCAAGACCGTGCCCGCACCGATGGATTCGATCGCGATCGGATCGAGCACGGGCAGACTCAGCGCCGCCAGGTCCAGGCCGGCGGGGAATTGCACCGCCGCTTGCTCGCGCAGCGGCCCGGAATGCGGTTGGAAGTCGTCGACGACCGCTGCGCTCAACGGCAGCGCGGTCTGCCCGCTGTTGACCACGGCCAGGGTGCAGTCGAGTTCCCACAAGCGCCGATGCACGCGATCCAGCACCCAGGCGCCGCCGCCATGGCGCGGGCACAGGTCGAAGGGTTCGAACGGTACCGCCGCCGGCCAGCTGGTTTCCAGCGGCGGACCGCCGGAGATCAGGTCGAAACTCATCAGGCCGCGCAGATCGCCGCGCGCGAACGCCGCGACGAGGTAGTCGTCTTCGGTAACGACCACCGCGAGGTAGCGATCGGCGGCGTGCGCCTGCGCGGCCTGATGAGTCTCGAAGGCGAGGCGCCGCTCGCGGCGGGTCTGCGCGCAGTCGGCCGGGTCGGCCGGCCAGAACGGCGCTTCGCTGCCGCCTTCGGTCGAGGCGACCCGCAGGGAGGCGGCATCGTCGGCCACGCGATAGACATTGCCGTGACGATCGGCGGCGGCCGGGCGGCGCGCGTCCAGGCTCAGCGGCGTTTCGCCGAGCGTCGCCGGCAGTTCGATCGCTTGCGGCTGCAGGGTGATCTCGCTGCGCGACGGGTCCCATCCGGGCAGGGTCGCTGGAGGGATCGGCATCGGGCTGGCGAAGACTTCCCACCAGAACGCCAGTGGCTGCGTCGCTGCGGACTCGGCGAACGTGGCCTCGGCAAAGTCGGCAGTCGTGCAACGCGCCCAGTCGTCGCGTCCGTACAGCATCTGGAAGCGGGCGCCGTTGACGTTCATCAGCAGGTCTCCGGCACGACCGGCACCGGCAACAGCGGCGTGGTCGAGCCCGTCGAACCGCTGCCGCCGGCGCTGCCGCCACCGCGCAGGGCATCCAGCGACATGGCTTCGCCGGCGACGACCGAAATACCGAGGATGCGCGGCAGTTCCAGCCCGCTCATCTCGACCACGTCGCTGGCGCTGAGTTCGCCTTCGGCGAGCAGCACGTCGGCGACCGAGGTCACGCCGGCCACGCGCGCGACTTCGGCCAGCAAGACGCGGCTGGCGACGGCGGTGCGCAAGGGCCAGCCGCGTGCCGGGTCGGCGCCGCGCGGCGTGAACAAAGCGCCGTTGCGCGGCATCGCGCCGGCCGGGCCGATCGGCGCCAGCACTTCGCGCAGACGGCGCTTGACGTCGTCGACGACCTGGGCGATCGCATAACCGGCCGCGGCTTCGATGCCCACCGAGATCCAGATGCCCTTGTACTCGGCGCCGCGCACGACCAGTTCGGTGGTAACCAAGCGACGCGGATCGAGATGGCGGCACAGCGCGTTGAGGAACAGACGGTCGGCGCGCGGCGCATCGGGTTGGGTCGGGTCGGAGCGTGGGATCGCCATCAAGGTGACCACGCCGGGCGCCGAGCCCGGTTCGTTCGGCGATAGGTCGGGATGGAAGGCCGGCAACACCTCGATGCGGCCGATCTGCACGCCGGGCGCACGATAGGCGACCGACTCGAAGTCGTCGATGCTGACCATGCGGTCGCGATGTTGCAGATGCCGGCGCACCTGCTTCTCGCCGGTGTCGGCCGATTCGGCATCGGCGCCGCCCCAGGTCTGTACCGGGTTGAGCACGGCGAAGCCGGACGGCAGCTGCGGGGCGTTGTCGATCTTGCCTTCGGCGACGTTGCCCTGTGCACCGAGACAGAATTCGTAGGCGGCGAATACGCGTGCACCGAGCGGCAGGCGGCGCCCGCGCAGGCCATCGCCGAAGCGCAGTTCGCCGGCTTCCGGATCGAGCTCGAACACCTCGGTCGGGCCGGTTTCGACGCAGGCCAGGTCGCGCGCGCTCGAACGCGGATCGGAGACCGGCACTTCCGGCGCGGCCGCGGCCAGGTCGTCGATTTCGCTCCAACGACGCGGCGCCGCCGCACCGACCCGGGTCGACACGCTGACCGAATGGCGCAGCACCGGCCTGCGCGACAACCGCCGCACTTGATCGGGCCGGCCGTCGCCGTCGGCGAGCGGTTCGGCGGCGATACGCTGGATCTGCCGCACCGGCGTGGCGTTGATGCCGGCCCAGCGCATCCGTGCTTGCGCCGCACCGTCGGCGCGCACGCGCAGCCAGGTGATCACGCGTCCGGCCAGAGCCGCGTCGTCGAGGGTCGGCGGCATGTCGCCGACGCCGCCTTCGAGCGGGTCGATGTCCTGCCAGACTTTCAGTTGCGCGGCCGGCGGCAGCGCCAGTTGCACCACGCCGGGCACCGACAACAGATCGACTTCGGTGCGCGGTTCGAGTTGGCGATAGCTCGGTGCGGGACGGTCGCTGGCGTCGCGCGGTACGCGGCCGTCGGCCGGCACGCTCGGCAATTCGAAGCGCAGCAGCTGCCGGCTTTGCGCGTTGCCGGCCGGCAGCAGTTGCGCGCTCACCGCATCCAGCGCCGGCACCAGGCCGAGGGTCAGGGTGCGGCCGCCGAGCGCATCGCGCACCGACTTCCACGGGTCCTCGGGATCGCCGGGCGCATCGGTCTTGCGCGCCAGCAGGGCGATCCACAACGAGCGGTCGACGGTGTCGGCATTGAGGTCGACGCTGTCGACGACCTTGCGATCCAGCGCCAGGGTCTTGTACAGCTGCACCTCGGACGGGAACGGCAGTTGATAGGACGCGTACAGCAGCCGGTAGTAATCCAGCAGTTCCTGCGAGGGATCGTCGAGGCGGCGCTTGAAGTAGACGCGCGCCTCGACCGGCAACACGTCCAGCCCGAGCTGGGTGCGGAACGGTACCGATCCGGCGCGTACTTCCAGGTCGGCCGGCAAGGTTTCGACCTTGGGCAGGCCGCGCTCGTTGGCGATCGCCACCAGGCCTTGCGCGGCGCTCGCGCTGGCCAGGGGAATGCGCAGTATCTGCAGGAACTTGAGGCGGTTGCGCTCCGGGGTCAGGTTGGCGCGGTAGAGCAGGTTCTCTGTGAGGAAGGAGAACAACTGCACCAGGGTCACGCCCGGGTCGCTCTGGTTGAAGTTGGTCCACTCCGGCGTGTGCACGCTCGCCCGCGCCAGCGTGTCTTCCACCAGTTGGGCGAAGCGGCGATCGTCGATGGGCGGGGGCGTCAGCGGCATGGATGCGGGCCTCAGGTCACGGCCAGCGGAATGGCGAGGCTGATGCGTTCGCGCGAGGCGGTCGCCACCAGCCGGTAAGTGATCGTGGCCACCGCGGTCTCGGCTTCGGTGGCGTGCGCGGCCACCTCGACCGCTTCGACTTCGATGCGCCGCTCCCAGCGGGTCAGCGCGCGTTGCACCGCATCGCGCATGCGCGCATGGGTGGCCGGGTTGTTGGGCTCGAACAGGAAGCGCGCCAGGCCGGCGCCGAACTCGGGCACGCCGACGCGCTCGCCGGGCTCGGTCTTGAGGATCACCGCGATCGATTCGCGGATGTTGTCCTCGCCCGACGACCAGACGAAACGCCCGTCGGCGCCGACCCGCGGCGGGAACGACAGGCTCCGACCGAAGATGCTCATGAGGAGTCCTTTTTGCCCTTGAGCCCGGGCACCGGGAAACAGATCACGAAGTAGGGCAGCCAGCGGAAGATCAGGTCGAACAGGATGACGATGATGATCAGCAGGATCAGCGCGCAGATGGTGATGATCGGAATCGACAGCGAGCAGATCATGCCGATGTTGATGCCGCCGCTCTGGCACGGCGCGCCGTCGCCGGCGGGCAGGTCCTTGTGGAAGGGCCACGGCAGCACCGACAGCACCAGGTCGACCAGGCCCATGCCCTTGGCGCGTTGCACCTGGCCGCAGAGCATGTCCGAGAGCACGAAGGCGGTGTTCTTCTGATACTTGCGCAGGCCGGCGGGGCTGGTGTCGGCCGGCAGCGAGATGCGGATCGGCCGCGCCGGCGCATCGGAATCGAAGAAGCTCGCCAGGCGGAAGCGTTCGGTCGGCGCCGACAACAGCGGCGGATGCAGCGGGCCGCAGTCGCGGCGGCCGTGGACGAAGCGCAGCACGAACCAGCCGCCGTCGCCGAGGTTGGCACCGAGGTTGTTGCCGAGCGCGTTCTTGACCTGCAACGCGAACGGCACCGGCGGCGCGTCGGTTTCGGTGGTGGCTTCGAGTGCGCGCGCGTACAGCGCGGTGAACCGGTCGACCTTGCGCGCCACGTCCTGGCCCGGCACGTTGCCGGCGACCGGGTCGGGATCGATCGAGGCATCGTCGCCGAGGCTGTCGAGCGCGCTGTACGGCCCGTTCGCGGCCAGGCTTTGCTCGACCCCGGCCAGGCAGAAACTGAAGCGCGGCCAGTCCGGCAGGCTGCGGGTGTCGGGCGTGGCGGCGAAGGTCGCGGTGCTCGCTTCGAGCTTTTCGCGCACGCCGGGCGCGCGAATGGCCTTGAGTGCGGCGCGCATCGAGGCGGCGACCGGGTATTGCGCGGTCGGTTGCAGTGCGGCGATCAAGGGCGCGCTCATGACCACTGTACCGAGCCAGTCGTACAGCGCGCGGCGGTTGCTCGACAGCGCGGCATAGCCGGCGCCGTTGTTGTCGATCGCGTTCCAGACATCGGGCAGATAGGTCTGCAGATGGTCGGCGCAATCCAGCAGCACCAGCCACGACGCGCTTTGCTGCTGCAGATTGAAATTGAACGCACGGGTGACGCGATCGCCGGGCGGTTCGGCTTCGTCGCCGATGGTCGGCGTCGAGGCCGGCGCGGCGGCGAGCTTGAAGGCCGAGCGGATCATGGTCTTCCACGGCTCGCTGACGTCGATCTGGAACTGCGAGGTGCGCGCGAGCTTGGAGTTCGCCGGGGCCGGAACGCTCGGCGACAGTTGTTCGCGCTGGGCGGCCGCGTACGCCGGCGAAGGCGCGGTATCGACCCGGCAGCCGAGGTACTCCTCGCGCCGGCCGACCGGGACGCTGCCGGCCCACAGCGCACGTCGATGCTGGCCGTCGTCGAGAAAACTCAAGGCGAACGCCGGCAGGCGGTCCTCGCCGGGCACGAAGTCGCTGTTGTCGTTGCAACGCTGCCAACGCGCGCCCTGCAGATCCTTCAGGTAGGCGAACTCGTGCAGCGTTCCGCTGGCGTCGCCGGGCACCGGCATCAGGCGCCGCAGCACCATGCCGACTTCTTCGCCGCCGCCGCGCACCAGCGCGTGCTCGGGCAGGCCCTGGATGCCGCAGACCAGGCTCGCGGTGGCCACGTAATGGCGCTGATGCGCGGGCTGATACAGCTTCAATGGCGGCGCATCCGCGTCGGCCGGGGCTACCCGCGGCTTCGGCAGCCTGGCTGCGGCACTGCGGCTGGAGGCCTGCACCAATTGCGGCATCGGCGCGCGTTCGACCAGGTCGGGCGGGTCGACCATCGGCTTGCGCCAGGTCTCGTAGCGCGCGACCAGTTTGTCGATGCGGGTCGGGTCGCGCGCGAGGGTGCCGAGCAACTGCTCCATGAAGTCGTCGCTGGCGAAGCGCAGGATCGCCGGGCGCGCCTGCTCCGGCGTGGCCGCGGCGCCGGCGGCGTCGCCGAAGCGCGACCACAGCGGTTGCGGCGCTTGCCAGCGCAAGGGATGGGCGTTCATGGCGCCCTCCGCGGGTATGGCGGGCGAGCTCGGCGCGTGGCGGTCATCGGCTTCACCAGATGTTCCCCGCGCCTGGGGTGTAGGAGGCGCTGATGATGCTGTTGCAGATCACCGTGTCGGCTTGCACGACGCCGGAGAAACGCGACATCGCCGAGTCGACCGTGACCATGCCGGCGCTGACCGAGACCTGGCTGGCGTTGACGGTGACCTTGGCCGCGGCGGTGACGGTGATGCCGGACATTTCCAGTTTCACCGAGTTGCCGTTGCTGTCTTCGATCTCGACCGCGCCGGGGCCGTCCTTGAGGGTGAAGCTTTGGCCGCCGGGCGTTTCCAGCACCAGTTGTTCGCGGCCGTCCTGGTCGTCGAGGGTGATCTTCACGCCGTTGCGCGAGCGCAGCACTTTCTTGTAGTTATTGCCGGCGCCGTCCATCGACTCGGGCGGCTGGTCGCGGCCGTTCCAGAGGCCGCCGATCACGTAGGGGCGGCGCGGGTCGCCGTGTTCGAAACAGACCAGTACTTCGTCGTCGACGTCGGGCACGAACCAACTGCCGCGGTTGTTGCCGCCGAACATCGTCGCCAGCCGCGCCCATCCTTCGTAGCGCTGGCCGCTGGCGTCGGGCGACCAGGGCAGGGTGATCTGCACGCGGCCCTGGTTGTCGGGGTCCTTGATGTCGGTGACCAGCGCCACCAGCACGCCGTACCAGCGACCGCCCCAGCCGCTCGGCAGGCGTTCGCTCAGCAGTTGTTCGAACGGCGGCAGCTCGACGATGCGCATGGTTCAGCCCCGTCCGATCGCGGGCCGGTCGCACCAGAATTCGGTGCGCACGCCCAGTTTGGGATCGAAGCGGATCTGCACTTCGGTCACGGTGTAGTCGCCTTCGAACAGCGGCCCCACGCCCTTGATGCTCAGCTTGGTGCCGACCCGCAGGGCATCCTTGGTCTCGGCCACGCCGTGGCCGGTGATGAAGCGCCGCGCCATGTGGCGGAAGCTGGCTTCGGCCAAGGCGCGCGCTTCCCCGTCGGAACTCGGCAGGCCGTGGGCGAGCGCGTCGACGCGTGCGCCGAAGGCCTGTTGCAGGGTCTCGGCGCCGCTGGGGCCGCCGTTGAGTTCGGCGCGGATCGCGGCTTCATCGGCCTCGTGCTTGGCCACGCGCTTGTCGGCGACGCTCCAGCCGGCGCCGACCAGGCGCGTGCGCTGATGGGCAAGGTCGGCGCAGACTTCGAACTCGCGCAAGGGCCCGGCCCAGGACAGCTCGAGCGACTGGCCGTTGCGTTGCGCGCGTTGCGCGGCCTTGAGCTGGGTGCCCTCGACCCAGATCTGCGCGTCTTCGCGCCGGGCCAGGTCGCGCAGGAAGGCCAGGTCGCTCTGGTTGACCTGGGCCAGTAATTTGTAGGTTTCGCCTTGCACGTCGACCTGCGCCTGCAGGCCGTGGTCGCCGGCGATGCTGCGCAGGATGTCGGCGAGGCTGGCGTCGGCGAAGGCGCGGGTGCGCCGGGTCATGCGCAGGTCTTGCAGACGATCTTCGGCGCAGACGCCGATCTGCGGCGTGCCGCCGTCGGGGAACTTCGCCGACAGCGCGCTGATGCGGCCCTCGAACAACTTGCCGTCGCCAAGTTTGATGGTGAGCGGTTTGCCGAACTCGAGCAGGTCGCGGCCGAAGTGCTGGAAGCCGCCTTTGTCCGGGCCGCCCCAGTTGCCGAACACCAGCTCGCAGCGGGCCAGGCCGGCCTCGGACTCGACGATGTCGAGCGACATCAGCGAACTGGTCAGCGTGGCCTCGCGCTTGCCGTCGATTTCCACCGACGGACGCGAAGCTTTGATCGGCAATGTCGCGGTATCGCCCATGGGCTGGCTATGGCTCCGTCAATGCGCCCAGACGCGCAGGGATTGCTGGTCGATGTAGCGCAAGGCCATCTGCACGTCGCGCGGTTCGAGCTTCTCCGGCGCCTCGCCCTCGGACTTGGCGCCGCTGTTCGCATCGGACTTCGCCGCCGGTCGCGGCTCGGCCAACACTTCGAATTCGTTGATGACTACGGCCATGGCGGTGGTCCTTATCCGAACGAGATCGAGCCGCCGGCGCTGCCGCCGAGGGATGCGTTGAGGCCGACACTGGCACCGGCGTCGACACCGACGCTGCCGCCGATGCCGGCTCCGAAACCGGCGCCGACCGAGGCGCTGCCGCCGATGCCCGCGTCGACGCCTATGCCGACACCGACGCCGATGCCGACACCGCCGCCGATCGAAGCGCCGGCGGAAAGATTGAGATCGACCAACTGGCCCGGTGACATGCGCAGCGGGTCTTCGATGCCGTTGGCCGAGGCGATGCCCTGCCAGTCCGGCTTGCCGCTCTTGCCGGCCATCGATTGCAGCGAGTCGCCCTCGTTGGCGCTCTTCAACGGCGCCTGGCCGGGCTGGTTGGGCACCTTGCCTTCGCCCTCGAACTTGGCTTCGAGGATCTTCTGCTGCGACAGGGTCATGGTGATGCTGGAGCGCAGCGGCTTGCCGTCGGGCGAGAAGAACTCGAGGGTTTCTTCCATGCCCTCGACCATGCCGTCGAACAGGAACGTGCCCCAGTGGAAGCGCAGCCCCGGCGGCGACAGTTTCTTCGGGTCTTCTTCGGACTTCTGCGGGGTCATGAAATAGACCACGTCCTGGGTCAGGCGGCGGACATCGTCGACCGCGTCCTTCTCCATCGCGGTGACATCGAACCACAACTGCAGCGCGAGCTTGGTGGTGCCGGCGCCGACGAACTGACGGCCGGCGTTGCCGGCGGCCTGGTCGCCGCCCTGCGGTTGCACGATCTGGTTGGCGAAGGTGACCTTCAGCGTTTCCGGATTGAACTGCACCGCGACCTTGCGCCCGCCCGATTTCTCGTTGGCGAAGCTCTGGTCGAGTTCGATCAGCTGGGCTTTTTCCAGGCTCATGACGTGGCCTCCGCGCGTTTCATGCGTCGAGCTCCTTGAGGGCCAGGGTCTCGTAGGCCACCTGCAGTTCCTCGATCGCCACCTGGCCGTCGCGCGCGTTCAGCGCCGGCGCCTTGAGCTTGACCGGGACGCAGCGCGAGAGCTGAAAGCGCGCGCGCACGGTGCTGCCGTCGGCGGCGAACAGCACCACTTCGGCATTGGCGCGCAAACGCGGGTTGGCGACGCTGTCCTTGAACCAGCGCCACAGGTCGAAATTTTCGGTCATGCCGCGCTTGAGGGTGAGCTGGCCGTAACTGACCATGCCGTTGAGGCGGATCTGGCGGTCGTTGGCGCCGCCTTCGCGGATGGTCTTCACTTCCATGTTCACTTCCAGGCCGTCGCATTCGGCGAACGCGGCATTGACCAGCGGCTTGGCGTCGTCGCCGCGGTTGATCTCGACGGCGAAGTTGAAATTGGTGAACGGGTAGGGCTGGGCGGCCATGCTCAGAGCTCCTCGATCACGGCCAGGCGCTCGCCGTTCTGGGCCAGGCGCACGGCGATGAAACGCATCGGCAGCGACGGCGCCACCCGCAGTTCGACCACGAAGCGGCCGGCGTCGACCGACTGCGGCGTGTTGACGCCCTCGTCGGTGACCACGCGGAAGGACTGCGCGGCGGTGGCGCCGGCGAAGGCGCCGCGTTGGAACAGATCGGTCAGCAGCAAGTCGAAGCCGCGCTGCACCGAACGCCACAGCACCGGCCCATTGGGCTCGAACACGTAGCGAGTGCCGTGGCGCAGCGCCATGCGCCGCAGCAGGATCAATAAGCGGCGCACGTTGATTGGCCGCAGCGCTTCGTCCAGGGCCAGGGTGTCGGCGGACAGGGCGAAGAAGCCGCGCGGATCGTTGCGCAGCAGATTGATCTGCGCGTCTTGCAGCGCCTGGCGGTCGCTGTCGGCGATCGGCGGGGTCAATGCGACCACATCCTTCATCGGTTCGTTGGCGGCGGCGATCCAGGCGCCGCGCATGGAGGCCCGCTTCGACAGCACGCCGACCGAGACGCCGTCCGGCGGCACCACCCGCAAGGGGCGTTGACCGGCGTTGTCGGCGCCGCTCGCGCGCGCGTCCGATTGCAACCAGGGGAAGTACAGGGCGCCGTAGCTCAGAGCGCGGGCTTCGTCGAAGCCGAAGGCGTGCGGATCGCTCGGCCCGGCTTGATCGGTCGGCGTGCGCACGGCGCGCAGGCGCTGGGTGTAGCGCAGGGCCTGAGCGGTGCGGAAATGGCGCGGCATCGACAGCACCGCGAACAGATCGCCGCAGGCCGCGGCCAAGCGCAGGCTGGCCCGATGCACCTCGAGCCAGTCGGCCTCGTGCAGGTCGCCGGCCGATTCGGGAGCCACCTGTTCCCAGTCGTCGGCGCGCACGCGCACCGTGACCGGGTTGGAGCCCTGACTGCTTTCGTCGCCGACCCAGGCGAACACGCGATAGTGATACAGGCCTTCACGTTGGCTCATCGCCACGTACTCGCCGTCGGCGCCGCGGTAGATCTCGCGCTCGTCGCTGAAATCGGCGCTGCCGGCTTCGAACAGAGCATAGACCGCACCGGGCTCGCTCTCGGTCCAGCTCAAGCGATAGGTACCGGGCGGCATCGGCGCATCGGGGCCGTCGAGCAGCGGCGCTTCGATCAGGCGTGTGCGGCAATCGAGGAAGCGACCGAAATCGGGTGTCGCCAAGACGGAGTCGGCCGGCACCGTCGCCAGGCAGGCGCCGCGATGCGCGCGCCAATGCGCCGGCGTCGTCAGGGGCGGTGCTTGCGCGGGTTCCGGGTCGTCCGCAGCGCGCCGTTGCCAGCCGCAGTGTATGGCGTCGGGCACGGCGATCAGGCTGGCCTCGTTGAACAAGCCGCCGGCACCGATGCCGAACACGGCGTGCAGCCCGTATAGCGGGCGCGTCTGCTCGCGGATCAGGCGGATGTCGTCGGCATGCGCGAGCAGGGCGTCGACGCCGTCGTCGGCGAGTTCCGGGTCGAGAAACAATCCGCTGTCGAACGCTGCCAGGCCATCGCGTTCGAGCGCGGTCTGCTCGCGGTGCAGCGGGCCGACCGCCGCGCCGAACAGACCGCTGGCACCGAGCGGCAGCCAGGCCAGGGGGAATGGCGCTTCATCGGGCGCCAATGGAAACCGTTGCAATTGCGCCGGCGCCGCGGCGGCTAGATCGTCGTGCACGCGATAGAACTCGCTATCGCGCTGCAGTTCCCAGAAGTTGCCGGGCCGGCTCGGCGTCAATGCCAACTGGCGCAGCCGCGTTTGCGGACCGTTCTCCGAGGTCGCAAGCAGTTCGATTTCCAACACTTGCGCCGAGGCCACCGTGCCGAGCGGCGCGGTGGCGAGATCGGCGCTGCGCCAGGCTGGCCCATGCACGGTCGCAAGCACCTGCAAGGTCGTCGCCGACGGCGGGCTCGCCGACAGGTCCGGCGCGCGGTCGGCTTCGTCGATGCGCAACCAGTGGACCGCGCCGGCGGCATCGAAACGTACCCAGGCGCCGACCTCGAAGGCGTATTCGGGCAGCGGCTCGTCGAAGCGCAAGGCAAGCGGTGCGGGTTCGGCGGCCGAATCGGGATCGCTGTCGAAGCTCGGCGGCGCCAGTAGAGTCGCCGCGAGCGGCAGTTCCAGACCGGCGAGGTGGGCGACACCGGCAAGCTCGCCCGGCGGCGAGGGCTCGGCGACGATGCGTTCGAACGCGGCCAGCATACGCACCGAGACCTGGTACGGCGCCGCAGGGGTCGCGCCGGCCGCGACCGCTTCGACCTGGGCATAGGCGCATTCGCCGACGCTGCGGCCGAACTGCAGCAGGTCGCCGCCGCGCAGCGCGTGCCGGGTCAGGAATTCGTATCGGCCCGAAGCCGGCGAATCGACGCCGGACCAGGCGTCGAGGGCAAAACCGCGCGACTGCACCGACACGCTGACACGCAATGGATCCGACCAGGAACCTTCGCAGCGCGTGGCGACGATGGCCGGTTCGGCCTCGCCGCCGGCCGTGACAATCGACAGCATTCCGGACAGAGCGAAGCGGTTGCCGTCGGCGACCGCGAGCGAGGGATCGGCGTCGGCGTCGACCTCGGTGCGTACGCGTTCCATCTCGGCGCTGCGCGCCACCCGTATCACCCAGCAGCGGCGACCGCCGTTGGCGAAGAAGGCGCGTACCGAAGGGCCGAGATGCGCATACACGCGCTCGCCGCGGCGTTCGTCCCAGGCCAGTGCCGCGTCCGCGCCGAACACGGTCGCGTACTGCGCCGCGCTTTCGACCGCGACCGGCAGGTGCAGCGGGCCGGTCGAGGCGAAGCCGACGAACACCGCCACGTCCAGGCGCGGCAACGCCTCCGCCGCGAGCGGCGGAGCCACGTCGACCTGGATGCCCGGCAGCCGGCGCGCGTTCGCCACGATCCTCACTCCATCTCGAGCCGTTCGTAGGACAGGGTCAGCTCTTCCAACGCCACATCGGTGCCCTTGGCGTTGAACGGCCCGCTGGTGTGTTTGATGATCCGCGCACGCAACAGCTTCCAGGTCTGCACGATTTGGGTGTGGTCCTCGTTCTGCAGATGGATCGTCACCGTGCGCATGGCCTTCTGGTCGCCGTTGCGGATCTGGTCGAGCCATTGGTACAGGTTGAGCGAACCGATCACGCCGCGTTTCATCGTCACGTCGGTGGATTTGTTCATGCCGGTGATCTTCATCACGCTGTTTTCTTTGGCGTTGCCGGTGCGGTATTCGGACACGGTGACTTCCATGCCGATGCCGCTGAGCTCCTGGAACCCGGCCTGTGGCCCGTCGGTGACCCCGTCGCCCAGGTCGACGAGGAAATTGAACTGCACGTACGGGCGGTCGCGAAGGGTGGCCATGACGTTGCTCTCCGATCAGACTTTGCGGTCGGCCGTCCACTGGCCGATGCGGAAGATGACGAACTCGGCGGGCCGCAGCGGCGCCACGCCGATCAGGCAGATCAGGCGGCCGTTGTCGAGATCGTTCTGCGACATGGTCGAGCGGTCGCATTTGACGAAATACGACTTCTCCGGTTTGTCGCCGAGCAAGGCGCCGCTTTGCCATTCGTTGAGGAGGAAGTCCTCGATGGTGCGGCGCACGTTGGCCCACAACTGTTCGCCGTTCGGCTCGAACACCGCCCACTGCGTGCCCTTGTCGATCGAGCGCTCCAAATAGGCGAAGTAGCGCCGCAGGTTGACGTACTTCCATTCCGGGTCGGAACTGATCGTGCGCGCGCCCCACAGGCGCATGCCGCGGCCTTCGAAATAGCGGAAGCAGTTGATCCCTTCCGGGTTCAGCACTTCCTGCTGCGCCTTGTTGAGGAAGCGCTCGAAGCCCAGGGCCAGGTTGACGACCTCGTTGGCCGGCGCTTTGTAGACCGCGCGGTTGACGTCGTTGCGGGCGTAGATGCCGGCGACGAAGCCCGACGGCGGCATATGGGTCTCGCGCTGGGTCAGCGGATCGAGCACGCGCACCCAGGGGTAGTACAGCGCGGCGTGTTTGGAATCGAGCTGGGCGCGCATCGCCCGCACTTCGCTGATCGCCTGGTTGTCGCCGCTGTCGAGCACGGCGATGCAGTACTTCATGCGTTCGGCGTGGCGGATCAGGGCGCGCACGATCGACGGCGCATGGGTCGCATAGCCGGCGCCGTAGCCGAAGGTCGAGCCCGGCGCGGCGACGATCGAGATGTCTTCCAGGTCCTCGAACTGGCGCAGGCCGGTCTTGCGGTCGGCGCTGTCGACCTCGCCCTCGTAGGCGGACGCGAACGGGCGCAGGCCGTCGTCGCCGTCGTCGATCAGGATCGCCAGGCTGCGTTCGGCCGGCGTGCTCTGCGAGTTCTGCATGGCCGCACGCAAGCCCGCCGGCGGCGACAGCGACGCGTTCGGGTCGGCATCGAAGAAGGCGCCGAGCAATTCGGTGCCGGTGCCGATGGCGGCGACGTCTTCGGCGCGGATCACGATCGGCAGGGTGCGGGCGCGGCTGAGGCTGGCCGGGAACTCGGCGAAATACGCGAACAGCGAATCCGGCGAACCGGCGCGCTGGTGCAGCGGGTCCAGCGGCAGGTCGGGGGCGACGAAGGCGTCGCCGCCGCCTAGCGGCTGCACGACCACCGTTACGGTGACCACGCGCAGCTCGTAGTTGGCGGCGCTGAGGTCGGTCAGGGTGGCCTCGGCGGTGCCGATGTCGTCGCCGCTGGAGACGAAGGCCCAGCTTTCGTTGGCCGCATCCCACAGGGCGAGGTAATAACCGTCCTCGACCGCCGGCGACGGCGCGCCGGCGCGCGGCCGGATCCACACCACGTCGCGCGATTGCAGCGAGTTGGCGAAAGTGACGCCGTCGACGTCTGAGAGCAGGCTCTGGCCGACGTTGAAGGTGAAGCCGACCCGTGCGTTGCCGGCGCGACCGGGGAAGCGCGCGTACACCATCATCGACGAGGGGCTGCCGGGCAGGCCGCCGCGGGCGCAGCCCGGGCGTTCGTCGGTCGCGTCGATGGGGGTGAACACGCGGCTGACGTAGAGGCGCTTGCCGCCTTCCTCGAAGAAGGCGCGCACACCGTGCCAGAGGTGGTTGTCGACTTCGCCGGCGTCCTGGAACACCAGTTTGTCGCGACCGCCATAGGTGCGTTCGAACTCGACCAGGCTGGTGACGATTTCCGGCTCGATGTCGAGCGGGCCGTAGCGGGCGGGACCGACGAAGCCGGTGGTGGTGGTGCTCACGCCCTCGATCGATTTCGCGCGGAAGGAGACTTCCTCGACGAAGACACCGGGAGCCAGGTACTCAGACATAGCAGTTCTCCTTGCCTAAGACGGCGCATGTCTTGGCGCGCGTGTCGGCGTAGTGGCGCGGCGCGGTCATGCGGTGGATACCAACAGCCAGGAAGCGTCCGCCGCCGGCTGCCCTTCGGTTCTGGCCGTCATCGGCCGGCGGTACTCCAGGCGCCGGGGCGGCGCCGGCGACGACAGCGAATCGATCACCGTGCACGGCGTGGCCAGTTGCGCCAGCACGTCGGCGAGATCGGGTACGGCGGGCGCTTCGATCGGCGGCGAGGCCGGCGACCAGAACGCGCTGAGCTCGACCATCCAGCGGAAATCGCTGCGCGCTTCCGGCGGCGACGACAGCGGCGTGCGCGGCGGCTCGGGGTAGGGATAGATCACCGCTACCCGGCCGTCGCGGTCGGCCATGCCGATGCCGCGCGGCGCGCCGTCGATGTCGACCGCGAGCAGGCTCCAGGCCGGCACGCGCTGGGTGCCGGCCTCGCGCAACTGCGCATAGGTCACGGCGAGCGGTTGCGGCAGGGGGCGGCTCGGCGCCGAGAACAGCGGGATGCGTTCGATCAGCAACTGCGGCGGCGACGAGGCCGTGCCGGGCAGGGCGAGCGGCTGCGGCGGCGAGATCCATGGCGCCAGCCAGGTGAACAGCCCGCGTGCAGGCAATTCGGCATCGAAGGCCAACGGCAGAAAGCGGCCGAACGGGTCGCTGACTTCGATGCGGTAGCCCGAGGCCGGCGGCGACGCGTTCAACGCATCGATCCAGGGTTGTTCGACCGGTTCGCGTTGGTCGAACTCGAAATCGATCAGGCCGCTGACCCGATGCGCCACGTAGATACCGCTGGGATTGGGCAGGGCGCGTTTGCGCGCGTTCGGGGCGCTGCGTGGGTAGACCTCGACGACCAGGCCGTCGATGACCGAGCTGGCCGTCGCCATGTCCCAGAAACGCAGACCCAGCGCGGCATTGCGTTGCAGCACTTCGAGTTCGAACAGGACCGCGCTCACGTGATCGCCTCGTGCACTTCGAAGCGGCGGCTCTGCACCGCGGCGGCGTCGTCGACGCTGACGTCGGAATCGATCAGCACCATGCGCAGGGCATAGGTCGCCGAGGACGGCAGGCGCCGCAGGCGATCCCACAGGGTCAGATAGTCGTTGAGCGACAGCGGGTCGCACACCACCTCGATGCCTTCCTGCGCGCCGAAGGTGTCGGTTTCGGGCATGTAGTGATTGAGATGGCCGGCGCTGAGCACGCTGGTGTCTTCCATCAAGCGCATCACCCAGCCGAGCATGCGCTGCTGGCGTTCGCTGTCCTGCGCCCAGGGCGTGATCATGTAGTGCAGGTCGAGCGGCAGCGACGGACGATAGCGACGGCCGTCGGGCGAACGGCGCAGGGTCAGGTTGCGCATGGCGCCGTTGACGGCGACGCGGAACAGGTAGATCGAGAAGCCGTCCTGCATCGGCGACTCGAAGTCGCGCGCCTGGTACAGGCTGATGTCGAGGCCGGCGCCGAATTCGTCGCGCGGATAGCGATCGCGCAGCAGACCGGCCAGTGCGGTACTGGTGGCGGCGATGGCGCGGTAGTTCGCCATGGCCTCAGTCTCCGCGCCGTTGCGTCAGCAAAGCGCCGAGCAGCGCATCGCCGGCGAGCCGCCGGTAGCGCCTGCGGCCGTCGGCCGCCACGGTCTCCTCGATCACCCCGCAGCGTTTCATCCAGTCCAGCGCCTCCTGCAATTCGTCCATGGCGACCTCGTGCTCGCTTCCGAACCACCAGCGATGGATGCCTTCGGCGGTATCGCACGCGTGCGGATTGGCTCGCATATAGCTGGCCAATGCCTTCACACATGCCGATACCGCGGAGCTTTCGTCCATCGCGATCGACCCTCTGCGCACCAGATCAATGCAAGAGCGATGCCAACGGCGATGGATGACGCAAACGCTTGCGCAGTGGGCGTTATCGATGCGGCACGGCGAGCGAGGGCGGATGTTTTGATCCGGGCGCGAACCCGACGGCCGTCACATTGCCGGCCGCAAACGCCGTGTTTTCAAGCCTGCGCAGCCAGGATGTTTTTGTCCGCGCAGTGCGTGGCTTTGTCCTGTGAGCGCACGGACAGGCCGACCGCATCGTCGAACGGCGCATATCCGGGAGACCCGTTCGGCCGTACATGCAGGCGCGACGATGCCGCGGGCACGGCGGTTGCCGTCGCCGTCGCGGATAGCGCTGCGATCAGGTGAGCTGCGACTCGAACGCGCGGAAGCGCTTGGGTTCGATGCGGTGCTTGCGCATCAGCTCGAAGAAGGCGCGGCGGTCCTTCTTGGCCGCCATCGCGGCGTGGGTGACGTTGCCGGCGTGCGCGGCGAGCAGGTGCTCGACGTAGCCGCGCTCGAAGTCTTCGACCACGCGTTGTTTCGCCGCCCGGAACGAATCGGCGGCCAGGCCGAACGAGCGCGGCAGGGGCAGGTCGGGCGAGGCCGGTTCGATCTCGATGTCTTCTGCGACCAACACCTGGCCGCTCGACAACAGCACCGCGCGCTCGATCACGTGCTTGAGCTCGCGCACGTTGCCGGGCCAATCGTGGCGCAGCAGCCGTTCGAGCGCACCGTAGGAGAAACCGGCAGGCGCGCGGCCGAACTCGCGGGCGAAATGGGCGGCGAAGTGGCGCGCCAGGATCGGCACGTCCTCCGGCCGTTGCCGCAGCGGCGGCAGAGTGATGTTGAGGACGTTGAGGCGGTAATACAGGTCCTGTCGGAAGCCGCCGCTCTGCGAGAGCGTGCACAGATTGCAGTTGCTGGCGGCGATCACTCGCAGGTCGGCGTGATGGACGGTGTTGGAGCCGACCGGCCGGTATTCGCGTTCCTGCAGGAAGCGCAGCAGCTTGGCCTGCGCCGACAGCGGCAGGCAGTCGACGTCGTCGAGAAACAGGGTGCCGCCCTCGGCTTCGCGCACCAGGCCCGGGCAGGCGCTGTGGGCATGGGTATAGGCGCCTTTGACGTGGCCGAACAGTTCGTTCTCGACCAGCTCGACCGGTATGGCGCCGCAGTTGACCGCGACCCAGGGGCGGTCGGCGCGCATCGACAGGTAATGGATGGCCTGCGCGCAGACCTCCTTGCCGGTGCCGGTCTCGCCGGTGATCAACACGCTGGCGTCGCAGCGGGCCAGGGTCGGCAGACGCGCCGCGATCGCCGCGCAGACCTTGCTGCCGTGGACGAAACCGCGGATGTGCGGTTCCTCCTCCTGTACCGGCTCGCCGCGGCAAGGCGCCGCAGCGGTGTGCAGCGCACGATGCAGGCGCACCCGCCATTCCGACACGGTCGAGGGCAGGGATACGAAGTCCGAGGCGCCGGCCAGGATCAGGGCATCGAGCTCGCTGTCTCCGGCATCGCGGGTCGCCACCACGATCGCCAATTGCGGACGCTCGTGCCGGATCGCGGCGATCGACTCGGGAATCGTCGCCAGCCCGTCAAGGCCCGGGACCAGGACGATGCCGTCCGCGCTTTGGATCGCCGCCTGCAGATAACCCGATGGCGACAGCTCGACCGAGGCGCAACACGACAACGCCGCGAGCACCTCGCGCACGTCGCGCGTTTCTGCAGGCGCGCTTGCGAGCGGAACCACGGCCCATCGGGGGACTTCCATCGCACGCCTCCATGACCGGGACAGTCCGCCAGATACCCGCGCAACCGACCACGGCGCGGCGCCGTGGGGCGCCAGGCCAAGCCGGAGGTTTTCGAGGTGTTGCAGGACGATCAACGCGGCGCCATCCCCGCGCCGGTCACGGTGGGGGTGTTCGTTTACGTAACATCGGGGGGATTCCGACCGGCGGTAGCGTCTCGCTCCGAGCCAGAAGAGGATCCCGGACGCACCGATGCAGAGGCGAAGTTATCGCTTCAAGGTATTGATAACGATTGAATAATTGGCCGGGCTCGTCAGCGAGTTCCGTGCTCGATCTACTTGACCCGATGCTTCCCCAGCTTCCGCGCCAGGGTCCTTCGGTGCATCCCCAGCCGCCTGGCGGTCTCGGAGATGTTGAAGTCGGTTTCGGCGAGCATCTCGTGGATGCGCTCCCACTCGAGGGTCTTGATCGAGGTCTGGCGCTCGGTCAGTTCGACCGTGGCGTCGCCGCCGGCGCGGCCGAAGGCGGCTTCGATGTCGTCGGTGTTGGAGGGCTTGGCCAGGTAGTGGCAGGCGCCGAGTTTGATCGCTTCGACCGCGGTGGCGATGCTGGCGTAGCCGGTCAGGACCACGATCAGCATGTCCGGGTCGTGGGCGTGCAGGGCTTGCACGCAGGCCAGGCCGGAGTCGCCGCCGGCCAGTTTGAGGTCGACCACCGCAAAACCGGGCGAGTGTTCGCGCAGCAGGGCATCGACTTCGCCGAGGTCGGTTGCGTTGCGCACCAGATAACCGCGGCGCTCGAACGAGCGGGTCAGGGTGCGGGCGAAGGCCGCATCGTCTTCGACGATCAGCAGTTCGCGCGGTGCGTCCCGGGGCGGGCCGGGATCTTCACTCTTGAGATCAGGGCTCATCGGCGGCCTCGACCAGGGTCAGCGCCGACAGCGGCAGAGTCATCGCGACGATGGCGCCGCGCGGGCTGCGGTTCTGCGCGGTGATGCTGCCGCCGAGGGTGCGGGCGACGTTGAGGGCCAGGAACAGGCCCAGGCCGCCGCCGGGGCGGCCCTTGCTCGACTGATAGGGCTTGCCGAAGTGCGAGAGCATCGCCGGGGCGAAGCCGGGGCCGATGTCGCTGACCTTCAGCACCAGGCGGTCGTCGTCGCGCGAGGCTTCCAGGCCGATCCAGTCGGGCGAGGCTTCCAGGGCGTTGTCGAGCACGTTGCAGATCATCTGCTTGAGGCCCGAGTCGGAGACGATCGGCAGATCTTCGCCGAAACCGTTGGCGTAATCGAATCCGCGCACCGGGCGGGTCGTTCGCCACTCGTCGACCAGTTCGTCGAGGAAGGCGCCGACCGTGGTCTCGGCCGGGGCTTCGCCGCGGGTTTCGCCGGCGGAGAGCAGGATGCCGGTGACGATGGTCTTGCAGCGATGCAGCTGGGTCTGCATCTCGTCGAGCTCCTGCAGCAACTCGGGTTGCTCGGTGAACGGCGCCATGCGCCGCCAGTCGCCCAGGATCACCGACAGCGTCGCCAGCGGCGTGCCGAGCTCATGCGCGGCGCCCGAGGCCAGCAGGCCCATGCGCACGATGTGCTCTTCCTCGGCTGCGCGTTGGCGCAGGTCGGCCAGGCGCGCGTCGCGGGCGCGCAGGATGCGGCCGATGCGGGTGATGAACACCACCAGCAAGGTGGCGTTGAGGACGAAGCACAGCAGCATGCCCTGGACGTAAGGGTCGGCGAGGCCGCGGGTCGGGTCGGCCGGAATCACCACGGGCCCGGCGAACATGGTCAGGGCGATGAAGCAGGCGCTGGTCGCGAACACCACCGCCCAACTCGCCCACGAGCGCAGCAACACCGCGGCCAGCGCGACCTGCAGCAGGTACAGGAACACGAACGGATTGGCGGCGCCGCCGCTCAGGTATAGCTGCGCGGTCAGGGTGACCACGTCGACCAGCAGGGCGAGGAACAGGGCGCCGTTGGTGACCTTCTCGCGGTGCCGCCAGCGCAGCAGGCTGACCAGGTTGAACGCGGCCAGGCAGGCCAAGACGATCGCCATCGGCGCCAGCGGTAGGGCGATGCCGAAGGCGAAATGGACGAAGACGATGGTCGCGACCTGGCCGATCACCGCGATCCAGCGCAACTGGATCAGCTGGTGCATGTTCTTGACCCCGGCGCTGTCGCGCGAGGCCGTCGAGGCGGGCGCTTCGGCGTCGAGCGTGCGGGGTAGCGGCAAATCCTGCATCGGCGGCCCTCAGCGGATGTCGTCGAGCGACGCGGCGGCGCGACGGCGCCGACGTTCTTCCAGCGCCACCCGCCATGCGGCGGCAGCGACCATCAGGGCCAGCCCGAACCAGGTCAGCGCATAGACCAGATGGTTGTTGGGAAACTTTATCACCGTCAGTCCGCCGACCGGCCAGGCCGGCTCGGCGTTGGCGGCGACAGGGGGCTCGTCGTGGCGGTCGGCGTCGACGAAGTAGGGCGCGACGCGCTGCAGGCCGCGGGCGGCGGCGATGGCGGCCACGTCGCGCGAGTACCAGCGATCCTGCTGCGGCGCGTTCTTGCGCAGGAAACCACCGCCGGGTTCGCTGAGGCGCAGCAGGCCGGTGACCCGGGTGTCGGCCGAAGCGGCCGCGGCAGCGGCTTCGCGCTTGCCCGGGACGAAGCCGCGGTTGACCAGCACGATCGGGCCCTCGTCGGTCTGGAAGGGAGTCATCAGCCAGAAACCGGGGCCGATCGCGGTCACGGCCTGGACCAGGCTGTCTTTTCCGCCCAGATAACGGCCTTCGAGCTGGACGTGGCGATATTCGTCGAGGGCGGCGCTGACCTGGGGCCAATCGGCCGGCCCGGGCGCCGCGCCCGGCGGCGCATGTACGCGCGCTTCGACGCGTTCGATCAGATCGAGCTTCCAGGCGCGGCGTTGCACCTGCCAGCCGCCGAGGGCGATCAGGCCGAGGAAGGCGGCGAGAAAGACCGACGACAGGACCGCCAGGGCGAAGCGGCTGCGCGGGCGCTTGGCGGTGTTCGCGGTCATGGTCGGGGCCTCTTCATGGATCGCCGATAGGGCGTTCGGTGTTGCTCGATTTCAAGCTCGTGCAGCGGCCTACGTACTCCTCATCCGTCATCCCCGCGAAGGCGGGGATCCAGAGACTTCAGAGTCATGTCGCGGTGAAACCCTGGGTTCCCGCCTTCGCGGGAACGACGGGCAAAAAGAACACGGCGAGAACCGAAGACCCGAAACTCGATTCCCGATTCCCGATTCCCGATTCCCGAATCCCGAATCCCGAATCAAGGCATGTTGCGCATGTCGTGCGGGGCCATCGGCATCATGTTGACGTTGAGGTGGTGCATGACCCACAAGGAACCGGCCAGCAGGATCACCACCAACACCAGGGTGAAGATCAGCGCGAGCATGTTCCAGCCGCCCTCCGACTTCGTGTTCATGTGCAGGAAATACACCATGTGCACGACGATCTGGACCACGGCGAAGGCCAGCACCACGAAGGCGGCGGTGCCGGAGTTCGGGATCACCTTGGCCATGATCAGCCAGAACGGAATCGCGGTCAGCACCACCGACAGCAGGAAGCCGATGGTGTAGCTGCCGACGCTGCCGTGGGCGCCGTCGTCGTGGTCGTCATGGCCGTGGCCATGATCGTGCGCGGCGTGAGTGGTGGGCTCGGTCACGGCAGCACTCCCATCAGGTAAACGAAGGTGAAGACGCCGATCCAGACGACGTCGAGGAAATGCCAGAACATCGACAGGCACAGCAGGCGGCGGCGGTTTTCGGCGGTCAGGCCGTGCTTGCCGACCTGCACCATCAAGGTGACCAACCAGACGATGCCGAAGGTCACGTGCAGGCCGTGGGTGCCGACCAGGGCGAAGAACGAGGACAGGAACGCGCTGCGCTGCGGGCCGGCGCCTTCATGGATCAGGTGGGCGAACTCGTACAGTTCCAGGCCGATGAAGGCCAGGCCGAACAAGCCGGTGATCGCCAGCCAGCCCTGCACCGCGGCGATCTTGCGCTTCTGCATCGCGATCATCGCGAAGCCATAGGTGATGGACGACAGCAACAGCATCGAGGTGTTGATCGCGACCAGTTGCAGGTCGAACAGGTCGGCGCCGGACGGGCCGGCGGCGTAGCTGCGGCCCAGCACGCCGTAGACCGCGAACAGGCAGGCGAACACCAGGCAGTCGCTCATCAGGTAGAGCCAGAACCCGAGCAGGGTGCCGTTCTCCGGATGGTGCTTGCCCTTGAGGTCGAAGAAGACCGGGCGCCCGTCGGGCGTGTGGGTGGCGATGGCGTGGGCGTCAGACATGGGCGGCGGCCAGTTGTTGCGTGCGCTTGGCTTCGGTGGCGGTCACTTGCTCCGCCGGGATGTAGTAGTCGCGCTTGTAGTTGAAGGTGTGGACGATGGCGGCGACCAGCATGGCGGCGAAGGACAGGCCGGCGACCAGCCACATCTGCCAGATCAGGGCGAACGCACACAGCGTGCTGAGCCCTGCGATGACCACGCCCGCGGCGGTGTTCTTGGGCATGTGGATCGGCAGGAAGCCCGAGGTCGGACGCTGGTAACCGCGCTGCTTCATGTCGTGCCAGGCGTCGTTGTCGTGCACCACCGGGGTGAAGGCGAAGTTGTAATCCGGCGGCGGCGAGGAGGTCGACCACTCCAGGGTGCGGCCCTGCCAGGGATCGCCGGTCTCGTCGCGCAGCTCGTGGCGGCGGCGGATGCTGACCACGAACTGGATCAACATGCAGGCGATGCCGATGGCGATCAGCACCGCGCCGAAGGCGGCGATGACGAACCAGATCTGCAGCGATTGGTCCTCGAAGTGACTCATGCGCCGGGTCACGCCCATCAGGCCGAGCACGTACAGCGGCATGAAGGCGAAGAAGAAGCCGGTGATCCAGAACCAGAACGAGCACTTGCCCCAGAACGGGTCGAGCTTGAAGCCGAAGGCCTTGGGCCACCAGAAGTTGATGCCGGCGAACAGGCCGAACAGCACGCCGCCGATGATCACGTTATGGAAGTGAGCGATCAGGAACAGGCTGTTGTGCAGGACGAAGTCGGCCGGCGGCACCGCCAGCAACACACCGGTCATGCCGCCGATGGTGAAGGTGACCATGAAGCCGATCGTCCACAGCATCGGCACCTCGAAGCGGATGCGGCCGCGGTACATGGTGAACAGCCAGTTGAAGATCTTCGCGCCCGTCGGGATCGAGATGATCATCGTGGTGATGCCGAAGAACGAGTTGACGCTGGCGCCCGAGCCCATGGTGAAGAAGTGGTGCAGCCACACCAGGTAGGACAGGATGGTGATGACCACCGTCGCATAGACCATCGAGGCATAGCCGAACAGGCGCTTGCCGCTGTAGGTCGAGACGATCTCGGAGAAGATGCCGAAGCACGGCAGGATCAGGATGTAGACCTCCGGGTGGCCCCAGATCCAGATCAGGTTCACGTACATCATGGGGTTGCCGCCCAGATCGTTCGTGAAGAAGTTGGTGCCGGCGTAGCGGTCGAGCGAGAGCAGCAACAGCACCGCGGTGAGCACCGGGAACGCCGCCACGATCAGCACGTTGGTGCACAGCGAGGTCCAGGTGAACACCGGCATCTTCATCATGCTCATGCCCGGCGCGCGCATCTTGACGATGGTCGCGATCAGGTTGATGCCCGATAGCAAGGTGCCGACGCCGGCGATCTGCAGCGCCCATATGTAGTAGTCGACGCCGACCCCGGGACTGTAGGCGATGCCCGACAGCGGCGGATACGCCAGCCAGCCGGTCTTGGCGAACTCGCCGACGAACAGCGAGACCATCACCAGGGCCGCGCCGCAGGCGGTCATCCAGAAGCTGAAGTTGTTGAGGAACGGAAACGCGACGTCGCGCGCGCCGATCTGCAGCGGCACGACGTAGTTCATGAAGCCGGTGACCAGCGGCATGGCCACGAAGAAGATCATGATCACGCCGTGGGCGGTGAAGACCTGGTCGTAGTGTTCGGGCGGCAGGTAGCCGGCGTTGTCGCCGAACGCCATCGCCTGCTGCAGGCGCATCATGATCGCGTCGGCGAAGCCGCGCATCAGCATGATCAGGCCCAGCACGATGTACATGATGCCGATCTTCTTGTGATCGATGCTGGTGAACCACTCGTTCCAGAGATAGCCCCAGAGCTTGTAGCGGGTGATCGCGGCGACCACGGCAAGGCCGCCCAGCACGACCATGGCGAAGGTCGCGATCAGGATCGGTTCGTGCAGCGGGATCGAGTCCCAGGTAAGCCGGCCGAAGATCAGCGTGGCGAGGTTGGATTGGTCAGACATCTCGACTCCAGAAGTCCGCGGGCGGACTCGGCGCGCGTTCGGCGCGCCCGGTGAATGCGTTTACGAAACAGGTCAGGGGGCGAGCGTGGCCACGCCCAGGGGCGAGCCGGCCGAGGGTTCGGTCAGGCACATCGCCGAGGTCACCACCGGGCCGCCGCGCAGGTCGCCCTTGCGGCGCGGCGCGAGCGCATCGGTGTTGAGGCCGAGGCCGCCGCCGGCGTCGATGGCCATCATCTCGTCCATGCACATCTTGCTGCTGTCGACGCAGCGGTTGAGGATCGCCTTGTACAGGCCGGGGGCGACGCTGGCGTAGCGGCGCACCGGTTCCTTCTCGCTGGGCTTTTCCAGTTCCAGGTAGCCGGCGCGCTCGAGCGTCGCACCGCTGGCGCGATTCTTCGCCACCCAGGCATCGAAGCCGGCCTGATCGAGGCCGTGGAAACGGAAGCGCATGTGCGAGAAACCGGCGCCGCTGTAGTTGGCCGAGAAGCCTTCGTAGTCGCCCGGCTTGTTCATCACCGCGTGCAACTGCGTTTCCATGCCGGGCATGGCGTAGATCTGTCCGGCCAGCGCCGGGATGTAGAACGAGTTCATCACCGTGGAGGCGGTGATCTTGAACTGGATCGGGCGATCGACCGGCGCGGCGAGTTCGTTGACCGTGGCGATGTTCTGCTCGGGATAGAGGAACAGCCACTTCCAGTCCAGCGCCACCACCTCGACCACCAGCGGTTTCACGTCGGCCGGCACCGGACGGTTCTTGGCGATGCGGTCGAGCGGGCGATAGGGATCAAGCGTGTGCGTGCTCATCCAGGTGATCGCGCCGAGCGCGATGATGATCAGCAGCGGCGCGGCCCAGATCAGCAGCTCGAGCTGGGTCGAATGATCCCAGTCAGGCTTGTAGGTGGCCTTGGTGTTGGAGGCGCGGTAACGCCAGGCGAAATACAGGGTCAGCGCGATCACCGGCACGATGATCAGCAGCATCAACACGGTCGACACCACGATCAGGTCGCCTTGCTGCGCGGCGACGTCGCCGGGCGCGTTCAGCAAGATCGTGTTGCAGCCGGCCAGCGGCAGGATGGCCGCGGCCATCAACAGGCGGCGGAGCAGGGACGGGCGGAGCAGGGGTTCGATGGCGGTCATCTAAGGAGCAAGCAGCACGATCGAGGCCGCGGCAGTCGCGGCGATGCGCGCACTGTAGAGGCGCAGGACTGTGACGACGATTGGACGTTTTGTCCTATGGCAGCGCCGCGCCGGTGGTGGGAAGCTAGCGTCGTCCCGGTAGCCGGGCGCTCGTCCTTTGCCGCATTTGGGGCCTGGGGCGTCGTTTCCGGTTCCGTCGCCGTCGGACGCGCTTTAACTGAACGTACCCGCCTGTTTAGGCACAGTGTCCGGGCCCGGTCGTCACGACCGTGCCGCGGCGCCCACCACCGAATCGACGATGCATACGCCAAATCACGCAAACCCGGATTCCTCCATGACCGTTTCGGTGCACGACACCGGTTCGCATGCCGAGGTCGCGCCCGGCGACATCGCGGTCGGCGTGGTGATCGGCCGCGCTTCGGAGTACTTCGACTTCTTCGTCTACGGCATCGCCTCGGCGCTGGTGTTCCCGACGGTGTTCTTCCCGTTCCTGGGCCGCCTGGAAGGCACGCTGTGGTCGTTCGCGATTTTCGCGTTGGCGTTCGTCGCGCGCCCCATCGGCACCGTGACCTTCATGTGGATCCAGCGCCGCTGGGGCCGCAGCACCAAGCTCACCGTCGCGCTGTTCCTGCTCGGCACCTGCACCGCCGGCATCGCCTTCCTGCCCGGTTTCGGCAAGATCGGCGTGCTCTCGATCGCGCTGTTGTCGCTGTTCCGGGTCGGCCAGGGCATCGCCCTCGGCGGTTCCTGGGACGGCCTGCCGTCGCTGCTCGCGCTCAACGCGCCGAAGCACCGCCGCGGTTGGTACGCGATGCTGGGCCAGCTCGGCGCGCCGGCCGGTTTCATCATCGCCGCCGGTCTGTTCGCCTATCTCAACACCAGCCTGGCGCCGAGCGACTTCCTCGACTGGGGCTGGCGCTATCCGTTCTTCGCGGCGTTCGCGATCAACGTCGTCGCCTTGTTTGCTCGCCTGCGCCTGGTCGTGACCCACGAGTACGAGCGCGAACTCGGCGAACACGAACTCGAACCCACCGACGTGGTCGAGCTGTTCCAGCAGAAGGGCCGCCACGTCGTCATCGGCGCCTTCGCCGCGCTCGCCAGCTATGCGCTGTTCCACATCGTCACGATCTTCCCGTTGTCGTGGATCCTGCTGTATTCGGACCAGTCGGTGAGCCAGTTCCTCGGCGTGCAGATCGTCGGCGCGCTGCTGGCCTGCGGCTCGATGGTGGTATCGGGCGTGATCGCCGACCGCTACGGCCGCCCGCGCACGCTGGCGGCGCTGGCCGCGGCGATCGCCATGTTCAGCGGTTTCGCACCGACGCTGCTCGGGTCCGGCGAAGTGGGCCAGGACGTGTTCATCCTGATCGGCTTCATCCTGCTCGGCCTGTCCTACGGCCAGGCCGCCGGTTCGGTGACCGCCAACTTCGGCTCCAAGTATCGCTACACCGGCGCGGCCTTGACCTCGGACCTGGCCTGGCTGATCGGCGCCGCGTTCGCGCCGCTGGTGGCGCTGGGCCTGTGCGCGCACTTTGGCCTGGCCTTCGTCGGCGTGTACCTGCTGTCGGGCGCGATCTGCACCCTGGCGGCGCTGGGCGTCAACCGCGCCCTGAAGCTGCGCAGCTAAACCGCTGCGTATTCCGACGCGTCGTCCGGGGCGCGTCGTGCGGGCCGACCGCTTACCGTCGGGTCGGCCCGTCGTCGTTTCATTCTTTCGCCACTCGCGATCGCGACGCATCCGGCCGGTGGCCGGAGCGTCCGATCGCGCGCGTCCTTCAATGCGCGTGCTGTTCCTGCGCTTTGATCAGGCTGGCCGGACGCATGTCGGTCCAGTTCGTCTCGATGTAGTCCAGGCAGGCCTGGCGCGCGCCGGGGCCGTGCACGCTGCGCCAGCCGGCCGGAACTTCGGCGAATTCGGGCCACAGCGAATGCTGGTTCTCGTCGTTGACCAGGACCAGGAAGCTGCCGTTGGGATCGTCGAAGGGATTGCTCATATCGTGCTCCTGCTTGCGGTTGCGATGAAGGGGAAGGCGAGCGGTGCGGTGTTCGCCGGTCCCGTGGGTGGAAGGATGCCGTGCTTGGGTTACCGATCGGATCGATCGCGCATGATCCGGATCGGCGCTGCGATCAGTACGTGACCACGGTCCGCGATTGCGAACGCAGGGCCGGCCGGTCCGCATGCGGGATCGACCGTTCCAAGTCGCTCAGGTAATCGTCGACGCCCTGGTCGTGGCCGGGGGTCACGGTCATGTGCAATGCGGCCGGGTTCGACAGCCGGCTGATGTACCAGCCGCGGGCCTCCATGGCGTCGCCGACGTCGTGGATGTCGTAGCGGTCGGAAGCGAAGGCGATCACGCTGAGGTCAGGCTGGCCGAGCAGGTGCAGGCCAGGAATGCGGTCGATGCCTTCGATGTAGCGGTCGCGGATGTGCATCACCCGCTGTGCGAGCGCGCGGTAGCCGGCCTCGCCGAGGTAATGCATCACCGCCCAGGCCGCGGCGACGGCGCCGCCGGGGCGGGTGCCGGTCAGGGTTTCGGTGCGGTAAATGCCCTTGGGCCAGTCGAAGTACTCGAAGTACTGGTGTTCCTGGTCTTCGGCATCGGCGTACAGGATCACCGAGGCGCCCTTGGCGGCGTAGCCGAACTTGTGCAGGTCGGCCGACAGCGAGCGCACGCCGGGCACGCTGAGGTCGAAACGCGGCAGGCCGCTCATGAACTTGGCCACGTGCGGGGCGAGGAAACCGCCGATGCAGGCGTCGACGTGCAACCACACGCCGCGTTCGAGCGCGAGCCGGCCGATGTCGGCGATCGGGTCGATGGTGCCGAACGGCAGCGACGGTGCCGAGGCGACGATCATCATCGTGTCGTCGTTGATGTGCCGGGCGAGGATGTCGGCGCAGGCGCGGTAGTCGGCGCCGATCGGCACCCGCACTACGTCCAGGCCCATCAGGTCGGCGGCCTTGTCGTAGGCCGGATGCGCGCTGGTCGGCAGCAGCAAGTGCGGACGCGCCTGCGGACGCCGCTCGCGGAAGGCGCGATGGGCGCTGCGCACCGCCAGCATGATGCTTTCGGTGCCGCCCGAGGTCATGGTGCCGCCGGCATCGTCGCCGCCGCCGAGCAGCGACAGCGAGATGTCGATGATGTCGTCCTGCATCCGCTTCAGGCTTGGAAACGCCGCCGGCGCCAGGGCGTTCTCGCTGATGAACATCGCATAGGCCTGGCGGGCGACGTCGAGCACGTCCTCGCCGGCGTAATAGACGTGCAGAGGCGTGCGGCCGTGGCGCCAATCGGCGTCGCCGCTGCGCAGATCGGACATGGCTTCCTGCAGCTCGCTCCAGGCCTGGCCGCGCGAGGGCAGGGTCTTGCGACCGTTGAAATTGAACCGCGTCATGGTGCGCTGTCTCGTATCAGGTCAAAGGGGAAATCGAGGGAAAAGGAGGTCATGGCTCAGATCCGGTAGCGCTGGGCGAGCAGCCGGCCGATCCGGGCCAGGTGCTGCGGGTGCGCCATCTCGTCGTGTCGACACTCGATGTCGTGGACATGTACGCGGCCGTCGACCTGGGCCTGGAATTCGGCTGCGCCCGGATCGCCATCGCCCTTGCCGGCGGCGGCGTTGAAATAGACCAGCTCGCCCTGCAGTCGCTGGCGCGGCAGGTAGCGGCCGAGCATCGCGACGTCGTTGGCGGTGGCGGCGATGAAGCGTTCGAGTTGGCCGGCGTCGAAGCCCGAATAGACGCTGCCGTCGAGCAACTGCGCGGCGCGGGCGTAGTCGGGCACCGCCGCGTCGTAACCGGCGAGGTCGCAACCGCTGTGTTCGAGGAACTCGTGCAGGATGCGTTCGCGCGGTTTGTCGTTCGCCGTCGGGTTGAATTGGGGCAAGGCGGTGAGCAGGTAGCTGTCGAGCAAAGCCAACAGCGCGACCTGTTCGCCGGCCTGCTGCAGGCGTTGCGCGATCTCGAACGCGAGCACGCCGCCGTAGGACCACCCGAGCAGGTGATACGGCCCTTCGGGTTGCACGGCGCGGATCTGCGCCAGGCAGTCCTCGGCGACATCTTCCAGGCGCTCGGGCAAGCTCGCGCCGTCGGTCAGCGCACGTCCCTGCAAGGCATAGATCGGTCGCTGCGGATCGATATGGCGTGCGAGGCCGCTATACCACCAGCCCAGACCACCGGCCGGGTGCAGGCAGAACAGCGGCGGCAACGAACCCTGGGGGCGGATCGGCAGCAACGGTTGCAGCGACGACAGCGCCTGCAGCGGCTCGGCGAGCCGTTGCGCCAAGGCGGCGACGGTGGGGGTCTCGAACAGGACCCGGGTCGACAGTTCGGCGCCGAGGGTGCTGCGGATGCGGCCGATCAAACGCGGTGCGAGCAAGGAATGGCCGCCCAGTTCGAAGAAGTCGTCGTCTATGCCGACCTCGTCGAGTTCCAGTACTTCGGCGAACAAGGCGCACAGCGCTTGTTGCTGCGGCGTGCTGGCGGCGCGGCGTGCGGGCGCGTCGGCGGGCGGCAGCGCCTTGCGGTCGATTTTTCCGTTCGGCAGCAGCGGCAGGCGTTCGATCGCCACCCAGGCCGAAGGCAGCATATGGCTCGGCAGCTGCGCCGCAAGCGCTTCGCGCAAGGTCTGCGGGTCCGGGCGACGGCCCGCGGCCGGCACCAGATAAGCGACCAGTTGCCGCTGCCCGGGCCGATCCTCGCGAACGCTGACCGTGGCCTGGGCGACCGCGTCGTCGGCTGCGAGCAAGGCCTCGATCTCGCCCGCCTCGATGCGGAAACCGCGGATCTTGAGCTGATGATCGGCGCGGCCGAGGTACTCCAGCTCGCCGTCCTCGCGCCAACGCACCACGTCGCCGGAGCGGTACATGCGCGCCCCGGGCTCGAACGGATTCGCAAGAAAGCGCTCGGCACTGAGCCCGGCCTGGCGCAGATAGCCGCGGCTGAGCCCGCTGCCGGCGACGTAGAGTTCGCCGGGCGCACCCACCGGCACCGGCCGCAGGAAGGGATCGAGCACGTAGGCGCGCATATTGTCGATCAAGCGCCCCAGGGGCACGCCGTGGTCGCCGGTGTCCTCGGCGCGGGCCTCGAAGCAGGTCGCGTCCCAGAACTCGGAGGTGCCGTAGATGTTGAGCAGGCGCGCCTTGGGCAAGGCCGCCTTGAAGCGGTTCGCCAGCTCGAAACTCAAGGCTTCGCCGCTGCACGACCAGTAGTAGAGCTTCGGCAGGCGGGCGGCGAGATCGATGCCGCTGTCGAGCATGGCCCGCAGCAACGAAGGCACCAGCACGATGCGGGTCGCTTCGGCCTCGGCGAGCGCCTCGATCAGGCGCTCGGGCTCGGTGGCCTGTTCGCGCGTCAGGACCAGCAAGCGCTGGCCGCGGATCAGCGGCATGAACAGTTCCCACAGCACGTCGATGAAGTTGACCGTGGTTTTCTGCGCGTAGATCTCCTCGACTTCGCCGTCCGATTCGATGTCCCAGTGCAGGCGCGAGGCGACGTTGCGGTGCGTGCCCATGACCGCCTTCGGCTTGCCGGTCGAACCGGAGGTGTAGAGCAGATAGGCGAGGTGCTCGGGATGCGGAGTGTCGCGCACCGGGGCCTCGGGGATAGCGTCTTCGCTGTCGATAAGGATCAGCCGCGCCGGCGATTCCGGCAGGTGCGTACGGAGCGAAGCTTGGGTGACGACGGCCACCGGACGCGCGTCGCCGAGCATGTGGGCCAGGCGTTGCTGCGGGTAGTCCGGGTCGAGCGCGAGGTAGGCGCCGCCGGCCTTGAGAATGCCGAGCAGGCCGACCACCGCGTCCGGCGAGCGCTCCACGCACAGGCCGACGATGCTGTCGGGGCCGATGCCCTCGGCCTGCAGGCGGCGAGCAAGACGGTCGGCGCGGCGGTCGAGTTCGGCATAGGCGATGCGCTGCTCGCCGAACATCAGCGCCACCGCATCCGGCGTGCGCGCAGCCTGGGCTTCGAACAGGGCGATTGCAGTCGCGTCCGGCACCGCACGTGCGGTGTCGTTGCGTTGCCGCGCCTGCCCGTGTTCGTCGTCGTCGAGCAGATCGAGAGCGGCGACGCGGGTGTCCGGAGCCTGCGCGATGGCTTCCAGCACGCGCGCGAAACGGCCGGCGATAGCGCGCACACGTGCGGCATCCAGCAGGTCCGGTCGATAGCTGAGGTCGAGATGCAGCGGCTGCCCCGGCATCGGCGGCGTTACCGACAGGCCGAGCGGGTAGTGCGTCGCCGCGGCGCCGTGATTGCCGCGCAGCGCGATCTCGACGCTGTCGTGGTCGTCATTGCCGCAACCGACCGCGGAGGGCTCCACCGGGAAGTTCTCGAACACCAGCAAGCTGTCGAACAACTCGCCGAGCCCGCCGATGCGCTGGATCTCGGCCAGACTGAGGTGCTGGTGTTCGAGCAAGCCCGATTGCTGCAATTGCAAGCGCTGCAACAGTTCGAGCAGGCGCTCCTGCGGCCGCAGTTGCAGGCGCAAGGGCACGGTGTTGATGAACAGACCGATCATGCGTTCGATGCCGGCGACGTCCGGCGGGCGTCCCGACACGGTCACGCCGAACACCACGTCGTCGCGACGGGTCAGATGCCCCAGCACGATCGCCCAGGCCGCCTGGACCAGGGTGTTGAGGGTCAGCTGATGGCGCCGCGCCTGCAGCGCGAGCGCATCGCCGAGCGTGGCCGGCAAGCTCAGCGACAATGCAGAAGGCACCGTCGCCGCGGTCGAGGCCGCGACCAGCCGGGTCGGTTCGGCCAGCCCGGCCAAGGCTTCGCGCCAGGCGGCGGCCGAACGCTCGCGATCGCGCGTCGACAGCCAGCCCAGGTAATCGCGATACGGCGCGACCTGCGGCAAGGCGCTGCTGTCGCCATCGTTGCGGTACAGGGCGAACAGCTCCTGCAACAGCATCGGCGAGGACCAGCCGTCGAGCAGGATATGGTGGCTGGTGAACAGCAGATGGTGACGCGCGCTATGGCCGTCGCGGTCGGAACCGTCGCGGATCAGCGTGAAGCGCAGCAACGGTCCGCGTTCGAGATCGAAGCGACGGCGCTGGTCGTCGAGTAGCAAGGCTTCGAGCGCGGCCTCGCGACTCGTTTCATCGCCGTCGAGCGCGTGTTCCTGCCAAGGCAGATCGACCTCGCAGGGGATCGCCTGCACCGGCTCGTGCAAGCCGTGATGGAGGAAGGCGGCGCGCAGGTTCGGATGGCGTTCGAGCAAGGCCTGGGCGGCGCGACGCAAACGCGCCGCATCGAGCGCCCCGCTCAGGGTGAAGGCCATCTGCACGATGTAGCGGTCCTGCGCTTGTTCGTCGTAGAGGGTGTGGAACAGGAACCCGTGTTGCAGCGGCGACAGCGGCAGTACGTCGAGCAAGCGCGGTTGGTTCGCCTCGATGGTTTCGATCTGGCGCTGGTCCAGCGCGATCAGCGGCAGGTCGCTCGGGGTCAGCAGCCGATGCTCGCCGGCCGCGACGGTGGCGGCGATGCGCCGCAGCACCGCGAACCAGGTCTCGGCGAGGTCGCGCACCGCGATCTCGTCGAACAGTTCGCCGTCCCAGCTCCAGGCGGCGCACAGCACCGGGCCTTCCGGGCCGTCTTCGGTGGTGGCGTTGAGGTCGAGCGCATGTCCCAGGCCCTGCGTCGCGCCGGCGGGGCCGTCGAGCAAGACCTCGGTTGCCGGTGCCCAATGCTGCTGCGCGGTCGTGCCAGCGGTGGCGAAACGGCCCAGGTAATTGAAGCCGATCTGCGGCGCCGGCAAGGCCGCCAAGGCTGCGCCGGCGACCGGGTCGAGGTAGCGCAGCAGGCCGTAGCCGATGCCCTGGTCGGGCAGGCGGCGCAGTTGTTCCTTGATCGACTTGAGCGCGCGTTCGAGCTCGGGGCCGCCCGACAGGGCCGCATCGCGTTCGATATCGGCCAGCGACAGCTGCAGCGGGAACTGGCTGGTGAACCAGCCGACCGTGCGCGTGAGATCGGCGCCGTCGACGATGGCCTCGCGGCCGTGGCCTTCGAGCTCGAAGCGGACGGTGTCGAGGTCGATGCCGAGGTAACGCTGGCGCCATTCGGCCACGGCCAGGGCGAACGCGCACAGCAGGACGTCGTTGATGCGGCCGTTGATGCGTTCGGTTGCGCGGGTCAGCAGCAGCCGGGTGACCTCGGGCTGCAGGCGCAGGCCGAGGCTGCGCCGGCCGACGTTGGTGGCGCCTTGCGGAGCCGGCGTTCGGGTAGCGAGCGGCGGATCGAGGCCGTCGAGCATCGAACGCCAGAACGGCAGCTCGCCGCTGCGTTGGGCCGCCGCCTTCGGCAAGGCCAGCGCCCAATGACGCAGCGAGGTCGGCACCGCTTCCAGTTCGGCGGCGCGACCGGCGCTGCGGGCTTCCCAGGCCGCTTGCAGGTCCGGGATCAGGATGCGCCAGGACACGCCGTCGACCACGAGGTGATGCAGGGCGAGGAACAAGCGCGAATCCTCGCCGTCGTCGAACCATACGGCCTGCAGCATCTGGCCTTCGTACGGCGACAAACGCTGCTGCGCGGCCTGGGCGTGCTGGTCGATGGTCCAGGCGCGGGTCTGCGCGTCGAGCCCGTGCAGGTCGACGTGGTTGAGGCAACTGATCGCGGCGACGCTGCCGGCTGCGCCGATTTCGAGCACGTCGTCGGCCTTCAGGCGCAGACGCAGGGCATCGTGATGGTCGATCAGGTCCTGCAACGCGGCGATCAACGGCTCGCGTTGCAGTCGCGGCACCTGCAGCAGCATCGATTGGGCGAAATGCTCGAACGGCCCGTCCTGCTGCAACAGCCAATGCATGATCGGGGTGGCCGGCAGCACGCCGACCGGCGCTTCCACCGGCGCCGTGCCCGCGCTTTCCATCGCCGTGGCGACGCGGGCGAGCGCCTGCACCGACTGCTGCTGGAACACATCGCGGGCGCTGAAACGCAGGCCGGCGCGTCGCGCCCGGCTGACCAGTTGGATCGAACCGATGCTGTCGCCGCCGAGGGCGAAGAAGCTGTCGTCGATGCCGACCCGCTGCAGACCGAGCACCTGTGCGAACAACTCGCACAGCAGGGTTTCGAGGGCATTGCGCGGTTCGCGCGAGCCGCTGGCGAAATCCGGCGCCGGCAGGCTCTTGCGGTCGAGTTTTCCGTTCGGCGTCAGCGGCAGTTGCTCTAGCACCACGAAAGCCGCGGGCAGCATGTAGTCGGGCAACTGCCCGGCGAGGGTCTCGCGCAACGCCGCGGTGTCGATGCGGTCGCCGGCCAGATAGGCGACCAGTTGCTTCTGTCCGGGGCGGTCCTCGCGCAGGATCACCGCATTGCGCGCTTGGCCGGCCTGGGCCAGCGCGGCCTCGATCTCGCCGAGCTCGATACGGTAGCCGCGGATCTTGACCTGCTGGTCGACACGGCCGAGGTAGGCCAGTTGGCCGTCGTCGCGCCAACGCACGCGGTCGCCGGTGCGGTACATGCGCGCACCCGGCTCGAACGGGTTGGCGACGAAGCGTTCGGCACTGAGGCCGGCGCGGCCGAGATAGCCACGGGCGATGCCGGCGCCGGCGATATACAACTCGCCGGCGATTCCGACCGGGACCGGTTGCAGGGCGGCGTCGAGCACGTAGAAGCGGGTATTGGCGATCGGCCCGCCGATGCAGCCCAGCTCGCTCGCATCGGCTTCGCCGACTTCGGCGGACGAGCACCAGATCGTCGCTTCGGTGGGGCCGTATTCGTTGTACAGCCGCGCCAGCGGAGCGCATTCGCCGTGGCGCTGGCGGACGCTCGGCGGAATCGCTTCGCCACCGAGCACGACGCTGCGCAGCGAGGCCAGTGCATCGGCCTGTTCCAGCGCCGCCGCATACAGGCTCGGGCCGCTGATCCATTGCTCGACCCGGTGTTGCCGGACCAAGGCGGCCAGGGCCTGCGGATCGTGTTCGAGGCCGCTGGCCGGCAAGACCAGGCTGGCGCCGATGGCGAGGCTGCCGAAGATCGCCGCGAGCGAGGCATCGAAGGCCAGCGACGGCAGCAGCACCGCGCTGCGATGCGGCGCGTAGCGCGCGGCACGGGCGCGGATCGAGTTCAGCGCCTGGCGGTGCTCGACCGCAACGCCCTTCGGCTGTCCGGTCGAACCGGAGGTGTAGATGACGTAGGCGATGTGGTGATCGCGCAGGACGCAACGACGGTCGCTGTCGCGCGGTGCGCGTTCGCTGGCCAGTTGCATCAGTTCGCGCGTCGCCGGCGCGTCGATCGCAAGCACAGGCGTCGCATCGCCCAGGATTTGCAGGCGAGCGGCGAAGGCCTCGTGGGCGACCAGCAGCACCGGCCGCGCATCGCCGAGGATATGGCCGAGACGTTCAAGCGGATGTTGCGGGTCCAGCGGAAGATAGACGGCACCGGCCTTGAGCACGGCCAGCAAGGCGACGATGGCCTCCGGCGAGCGCGGCAGCGCCACTGCGACGCGGTCCTCGGCGCCGATGCCGCGCGCTATCAGGACATGGGCGAGACGGTTGGCGCGACGTTCCAGGGCGAGGTAATCGAGCTGGCTGTCGGCGCCGACCAGGGCCGGCGCGTTCGGCGTGCTGGCGGCCTGGGCCTGGAACAACTCGTGCAGGCCGGTGCAGCCGGTGCTTTCGGCCGCGGTGGCGTTATAGGCCAGCAGCAGGCGTTCGCGTGCGCCGTCGTCGAGCAGCTCGACTCTTCCGAGGCTGCGCTCCGGGTCCTGCGCGATCGCTTCGAGAATGCGCCCATAGGCGCCGAGCAGTTGTGCGGCCTGGGCCGCGTCGAAAGCGTCGTCGCGGTAGCTCAGGCTCAGGCGCAGGGCCTCGCCCGGCATCACCGCCAGGCCGAGCGGGTAATGCGAGGCATCGCCGCCGTGCTGGCTGTGGCGGCCGATGCGCAGTCCGGCACCGGGCACGCTGGCGCCGTCGTCGCCGAACGCGGTCTCGTCGATCGGGTAGTTCTCGAACACGGTCAGGGTGTCGAACAGCTCGCCGATCCCGACCAGTCGTTGCACCTCCGGCAAGCTCAAGTGCTGATGTTCGAGCAAGGCCGATTGCTCGGCCTGCACGCTCCGCAACAGGCTTTCCAGGCTTTGTTGCGGCTGCAGGCGCACGCGCACCGGCACGGTGTTGATGAACAGGCCGACCATGCGTTCGACGCCGGCGAGGTCCGGCGGGCGCCCCGATACGGTGGTGCCGAAGACCACGTCGTCGCGGCCGGTGATGCGGCTGAGCAACAAGGCCCAGACGGCCTGGGTGAGGGTGTTGAGGGTCAGGCCGAGCCGGCGCGCCTGGTGGCTCAACTGGCAGCTCAAGGCCTCGGGCAGGCTTCGGGCGAGTACTTGCGTGCCTGCCTCGGCGTGTGCGCCGCCGGCCACGCGGGTGGCTTCGTCGACGCCGTCGAGATAAGCGCGCCAGGCCTGCTGCGCGGCGTTGCGGTCGCGCTTGGACAGCCAGGCGAGGTAATCGCGATACGGCGCGACCCGCGGCAAGGCATCGATGTCGCCGCCGTTGCCGTACAAGGCGAACAGTTCTTCGAGCAGGATCGGCAGCGACCAGCCGTCGAAGACGATGTGGTGATTGGTCAGCACCAAATGATGCAGGCGCTCGTGTTCGCGCACCAGGGTGAAGCGCAGCAACGGGCCGCGTGCGAGATCGAAGCCTTGCGCACGGTCTTCGTGCAGCAGCGCGTCGAGTGCGGCGCTGCGCGCTTCGGCATTGCCTTCGAGGGCGATCGAACGCCACGGCAGCACCGCATCGCGCGGTATTGCCTGCACCGGCGCGGCCAGGTCCTGATGGACGAAGGCCGCGCGCAGGTTCGGATGGCGTTGCAGCAGCGCCTGCGCGGCGCGACGCAGCGCGGCGCCGTCCAGCTCGCCGTCGAGGGTGAAGGCCATCTGCACGACGTAGCTGTCGGCCGCCGCGGTTGCAGGCGTGCCCGCGTCCTGGTCGTAGACGGCGTGGAACAGGAAGCCGTGTTGCAGCGGCGACAGCGGCAGCAGATCGAGCAGGGGCGGTTGCGCGGCTTCGATGGTCTCGATCTGGGGCTGGTCGAGCGCGGTCAGCGGCACGTCCGAGGGCGTCAGCAGATGCCGCTCGGTGTCGGCGACGGTCTCTGCGATGCGGCGCAACACCGCGAACCAGGTTTCGGCGAGGTCGCGTATCGCGTCCTCCTCGAACAACTCGCCGGCCCAGCTCCAACCGGCGCAGAGCACCGGGCCCTCGGCGCCGTCCTCGGTGCTGGCGTTGAGATCGAGCGCATGCGCGAGCGGACGCGCCTCGTCGCCGTCACCGCCGAGTGCGGCCTCGTCGGCCAGGGTCCAGTGCGGCTCGTGGGCGCCGGCGCCGGCGACGCTGAAACGGCCCAGATAGTTGAAGCCGATCTGCGATGGAGGCAGCGACTGCAAGGCCTCGCGGCCGGCGTCGCTGAGATAGCGCAGCAGGCCGTAGCCGATGCCGTGGTCGGGCAGGCGGCGCAGTTGCTCCTTGACCGATTTGAGCGCGCGCTCCAGCGGCGCGCCGCCGCGCAGGGCGGCCTCGCGCTCGCCGCGCGGCAAGCTGAGTTGCAACGGGAACAGGCTGGTGAACCAGCCGACCGTGCGCGACAGGTCGGCGCCGTCGAGGATGGCTTCGCGGCCGTGGCCTTCGAGATCGAAGCGGACCGTGTCGGCCTCGTCGAGGCCGCGGCGCCGGCGCCAGTCGGCCAGCGCCAGCGCGAACGCGGTCAGCAACACGTCGTTGATGCGGCCGTGGATGCGTTCGGTGGCGCGGGTCAGCAGCAGCCGGGTCGTATCCGCTTCCAGGCGCAGCCACAGGCCGCGTTGGGTGGCGCTGGTGTCGCGTTGCGGATCGAGCGCACGCGCGCTCAGGCGCGGGTCGTGGCCGTCCTGCATGGCCTGCCAGAACGGCAGTTCGTGCCGGCGCGCCTCGGCGAGCTTCGGCAGCGCCAAGGCCCAGTGACGCAACGAGGTCGGCACCGGCTCCAGGGCCGGGGCATGGCCTGCGGCGCGTGCGTCCCAGGCGGCCTGCAGATCGGGTACGAGGATGCGCCAGGACACGCCGTCGACGGCGAGATGGTGGATCGCCAGCCACAGCCGCGAGTCCTCGCCGTCGTCGAACCAGACCGCCTGCAGCAGCCGCCCCTCGCGCGGGGCGAGGCGGTTCTGCGCGGTTTCGGCGGCGGCCTGCATGGCGGCTTCGCGGCTTTCTCCGCTCAGGCCGGCCAGGTCGACGCGCTGCAGACAGGTTTCGGCATCGACGCTGCCGAGCGGCAGGGTTTCCAGGCTGTCGTCCGCGCCCAGGCGCAGGCGCAGGGCATGGTGGTGATCGATCAAGTCCTGCAACGCGGCCTGCAGCGGCGCTTGCCTGAGCGGCGGCACCCGCAGCAGCATCGACTGGCTGAAACGGTCGAACGGCCCTTGGCGTTCGAGCAGCCAACGCATGACCGGCGTCGCCGGCAACGCACCCACCGGCGCTTCGACCTCGACCGTGTCGGCTTCGACGATGCTCGCCGCGACCTGGGCCAGGGCCTGCACCGAAGCATGCTGAAACACGTCGCGGGCGCTGAAACGCAAGCCGACGCGGCGGGCGCGGCTGACCAGTTGGATCGAGCCGATGCTGTCGCCGCCCAGGGCGAAGAAGCTGTCGTCGATGCCGACCCGTTCCAGCCCGAGCACCTGCGCGAACAAGGCGCACAAGGCGGATTCGGTGGCGGTGCGCGGTTCGCGCAAGCTGCTCGGCGCGAAGTCGGGCGCGGGCAGGGCCTTGCGGTCGAGCTTGCCGTTCGCGGTCAAGGGCAGCGCATCCAGCGCGACGAAGGCGGCCGGCAGCATGTACTCGGGCAGGCGCTCGGCGAGCGCATGGCGCAGCGCTTCGCCGTCGATGGCGTCGCCGACCACATAAGCGACCAATTGCTTCTGGCCGGGGCGGTCTTCGCGCACGATCGCCGCGTTCTGGGCGTAGCCGGCCTGGGTCAGCGCGGCCTCGATTTCGCCGAGTTCGATGCGGAAGCCGCGCAGCTTGATCTGCTGATCGGCGCGACCCAGGTAATCGATCTGGCCGTCGCCGCGCCAACGCACGCGGTCGCCGGAGCGGTACATGCGCTGGCCGATTTCGAAGGGGTTGGCGACGAAACGTTCGGCGCTGAGCGTGGGGCGCTGCAGATAGCCGCGCGCCAGGCCGGCACCGGCGATGTACAGCTCGCCGGGCACGCCGGCCGGCACCGCTTGCAGCGCCTCGTCGAGTACGTAGACCTGCATGTTGTCGAGCGGCGTGCCGATCGGTACCGAACGCGCCTGCGGCTGCAGGGTCGGCACGGCGCAGGTCAGAGCGAAGGTAGTGGTTTCGGTGGGGCCGTAACCGTTGACGATGCGCAGGCGCGGATGTCGCGCCTGCAGGCGGCGGATGGCATCGGTCGAGAGCACGTCGCCACCCGCGAGGACCTGGCGCAGGCTGCCGAAAAGCTCGGGCGTGGATTCGGCGAACTCGTGGAACAGGCCGGCGGTCAGCCACAGGCTACGCACGTCGTGCGCTTCGATCAGGCGCTGGAAGTCGCGGCCATCGCTGGCCCCGGCCGGCGCGACCACGATGCGCCCACCGTTCAACAGCGGCACCCACAGCTCGTAGGTCGAGGCGTCGAAAGCGTGGGTCGAATGCAGCAGCACGGTCTCGTGGCCGCTGGCGAAGCGGCGGTCGCGGGCGAACTCGACCACGTCGCGCTGACGCACGGCCACGCCCTTCGGCACCCCGGTCGAGCCAGAGGTGTACATGACGTAGGCGAGTTGCTCAGGATGGATGGCCGGCTTGCGTGCACGCGATTCGGTGGACGCGTCGAAATCGAAGCGGTCCAGACGCAGCAAGTTGGGATGGGTCAAGCTGCGTGCATCGATGCCGGCATCGGCGATCAACACGGCGGCTTCGGTCTCGGCCAGTAACTGGCCCAGGCGCTCGTCGGGGTGCTGCTCGTGCAGCGGCAGGTAATAGGCGCCGGTCTTGAGCACGGCGAGCACGGCCACGACCAAGTCGGGCGACCGCTGCAGCAGCAGGGCGACGCCGCGTTCGGTGCCGGCGCCGCGACTGCGCAGCTCGTGGGCGAGCGCTTCGACGCGGCGATCGAGCTCGGCGTAGCTCCACTCGATACCGTCGCCGACCACGGCGATGGCGTGCGGGGTCGACGCGACCTGGCGCTCGAACGCGGCCGCGACCGATTCGAGTTCGACGGTGTGTGCGGTGTCGTTGCAGTCGCGCAGCAGGCGCTGGCGCTCATCGGCGTCGAGCAACTCGACCGCGCCGATCGGCCGTCGGTCGTCTTCGGCGACGGCGATCAGCATGCGCTGCAGCCGCAGCGCGATCGCCTCGGCGGTGGCCGGGTCGAACAGATCGCTGGCGTATTCGAGCGCACCGTCGAGGCCGTCGGCCTGGCCGGCGTCGTCGAAGCGCTCGCAGAAGGCGAAGCTCAGGTCGAACTTGGCCACATCGAGGGCGAACTCGGCCGCGTAGGCGCGCAGGCCGGGCAGGTGCAGTTCGGCCTGCTCGGTGTTCTGCAGCACCAACAGCACCTGGAACAGCGGGTGGTGGCTCAAGGAGCGCTCGGGTTTCAGCGTGTCGACCAGTTGCTCGAATGGCAGGTCCTGGTGCTCGAAGGCGGCCAGGTCGGTCGCGCGTACCCGCGCCAGCAATTCGCTGAAGCGTGGGTTGCCGCTCGTGTCGGTGCGCAATACCAAAGTGTTGAGGAACAGCCCGACCAGTTCGTGCAGGGTGGCGTCCTGGCGGCCGGCGACCGGTGTGCCGATGGCGAGGTCGGTGCCGGCGCCGAGCCGGGTCAGGGTCGCGGCCAGCGCGGCCTGCAGGACCATGAACAAGGTCGCGTGGTGGCGTCGGGCGATGGCGCGCAGGCGTGCGTGGGTGTCGGCGTCGAGGGCGAAGCCGCACTGGCCGCCGCGATAGCTGGCGCGCGGCGGCCGCGGGCGGTCGCTCGGCAGTTCGATCTGCTCGGGCAGGCCGGCCAGGGCGTCGCGCCAGTAAGCGATCTGGGCCGCGATCAGGCTGTCGGGATCGGCGTCATCGCCCAATAGGTGTTGTTGCCAGAGGGTGTAGTCGGCGTATTGCACCGGCAGCGGGGCGCGGATCGGTGCGTTGCCGTCGAGACGGGCGGCATAGGCCTCGGCCAAGTCGCGCGCGAGCGGCGCCAGCGAGGCGCCGTCGCCGGCGATGTGATGCAGCAAGAGCAGCAGCGCGTGTTGTTGCGGGCCGAGCCGGACCAGGGTCGCGCGCAGCGGGATCTCATGGCGCAGGTCGAAGGCGTATGCGGCGGCGTGCGAGAGCGTATCGGCCAGGGTGGGTTCGTCGCTGTCGACGACATCCAAAGTGGGGGCCGCACGTTCGAGTACTTGTTGGCTCGGCACCTCGCCAGCGGGGAACACCGTGCGCAGGCTTTCGTGGCGCGCGCACAGGTCGGCGAGCGCGGCGCGCAGCGCGTCCACGTTCAACTCGCCGTCCAGGCGCAGCGCCAGCGGCATGTTGTAGGTCGCGCTGGGGCCTTCGAACTGGTGCAGGAACCACAACCGGCGTTGCGCGAACGACAGTGGCAAAGTCTCGGGCCGCGGCATCGGCCGCAGGGCCAGGCGACGGCTCTGGTTCGGATCGAGTGCGGTCGCCAGGCCGGCGACGGTCGGGGTCTCGAACAGGCTGCGGATCGACAGCTCGACGTCGAGTTCGGCGCGGATGCGGCTGATCAAGCGGATCGCCAGCAGCGAATGGCCGCCGAGGACGAAGAAGCTGTCGTCGATGCCGAGCTGGGCGGCGTGCTCGTCCGACAGGCCGAGCACTTCGGCGAACAGCGCGCACAGGGTTTGTTCGCGCGGAGTGCGCGGGGCGCGCAGGCTGGCCGGGACGAAGTCCGGCGCCGGCAGCGCTTTGCGGTCGAGCTTGCCGTTGGGCAACTGCGGCAAGGCGTCGAGGACGACGATCGCGGCCGGGACCATGTACTCGGGCAGGCGCGCGGCCAGGGTCTCGCGCAGCGCGTCGCGGTCGATCTCGTTCTGTTTCGTGGTATCGGCGACCACATAGGCGACGATCTGCTTCTGCCCCGGCCGGTCCTCGCGCACGATCGCGCTGTTGCGCGGGTAGCCGGCGCGGGCGAGCTCGGCTTCGATCTCGCCGAGTTCGATGCGGAAGCCGCGCAGCTTGACCTGGTGATCGACGCGACCGCGGTGAACGATGACCCCGTCCTCGCGCCAACTGGCCAAGTCGCCGGAGCGGTACATGCGTTCGCCGGCAACGAAGGGATCGGCGACGAAACGCTCGGCGCTGAGCGCGGCGCGGCGCAGGTAACCGTGCGCCAGCCCGGGGCCGGCGATATACAGCTCGCCGGTGACCCCGGCCGGCACCGGCCGCAGCGCGTTGTCGAGCACGTACAAGCGCGTGTTCCAGATCGGCCCGCCGATCGGAATCGGCCCGTCTTCGATCTCGCGGCAGGGCCAGGCGGTGACGCCGATCGAGACTTCGGTCGGGCCGTAGGAGTGATGCAGCGGCCGGCCGATGTGCGCGGCGACGCGGCGATGCAGATCGGCCGACAGCGCTTCGCCGCCGCAGACGATGCGGCGCAGGCTGGTGCAGGCGGCCGCGCCCGGCTCCTGCACGAACATCTCCAGCATCGAGGCGACGAAGTGCACGGTGGTGACCTGTTCGCGCTGGATCAGCGACGCCAGATAGGCCGGGTCGCGATGGCCGTCGGGGCGCGCGACCACCAGGCGGGCGCCGTGCAGCAGCGGCCAGAACAGCTCCCACACCGACACGTCGAAGCTGGTCGGGGTCTTGTGCAGCACCGCGTCGTCGGCCTGCAGGCCGTACTCGCCCTGCATCCAGGCCAGACGGTTGACGATGCCGCGGTGCGGAATCACCGCGCCTTTCGGCGTGCCGGTCGAGCCGGAGGTGTAGATCACGTAGGCCGGGTGATCGAGCTGCAGCGGACGCGTGCGATCAGTGTCGGTGGGTGCGGCGTCGGCACAGTCGCTCAATTCCGCAACAAGCCCTGCATCGTCGAGCAGCCACAAACCCTCACGCGCGGGCAGCCGTTCGACGACGTCGCCACGCGTCAGGATCCGCACCGGTGCCGCGTCGGCGATCATGTGGGCGAGGCGGTCGCTCGGGTAATCGGTGTCGAGCGGAAGGTAGGCCGCGCCGCTCCTGAGCACCGCGCACAGGGCGACGACCAGTTCCAACGAACGCGGCAAGGCCACGCCGACCAGATCCTCCGGGCCGATGCCGTCGGCGATCAGGCGATGGGCGAGGCGGTTGGCGCGCGCGTCGAGTTCGGCGTAGCTCAGCGTCTGCCCTTCGAACACGACGGCGACCGCATCGGGTGTGCGCGCCGCTTGCGCGCTCAACAACTCGGCCAGGGTTTGTGCTGGCACCGCGTGTTCGGTCGCATTCCAGTCGCGCAGCACCTGCGCGGTTTCGGCGGCATCGAGCAGTTCGATGCGGCCGACCGGTTGCCCGGCATCGGCGACGAAGGCCTCCAGCAGACGCTGATAACGGCCGCCCAGGCGCAGCACCTCGTCACGCGTGAACAGATCCGGCCGGTAGCTCAGCTTGAGTTGATACGGGTGGCCGGGAATCAGCGCCAGGCCGACCGGGTAGTGCGAGGTGTCGCCGCCGTGGTGGCTGTGCAGGGCGATGCGCAGCGCATCGGGCGCGGCCTCGTCGCCGTCGCCGACCGGGAAGTTCTCGAACACCACCAGGGTGTCGAACAGTTCGCCGTGACCGGCCAGGCGCTGAATCTCAGTCAGGCCAAGGTGCTGGTGATCGAGCAGCGCCGATTGCTCGGTCTGCAGACGCAGTAGCAGGTCGCGCACCGATTCGTCCGGCCGCCATTGCAAGCGCAGTGGCAAAGTGTTGATGAACAAACCGACCATCTGCTCGACGCCGGCCAGCTCCGGCGGGCGGCCCGAAACCGTGGTGCCGAAGGCGACGTCGCGGCGATGAGTCAGGCGGCCGAGCAACAGCCCCCACGCCGCCTGCACGATGGTGTTGAGGGTCACGCCGAGGCCGCGCGTAAGCCGGGTCAGCGATTGCACCAGCGCATCGGGCAGGTCGATACGCAAGGTGTCGGGCACCGCCGCTGCGGTCGTGGCCGCTGCGATCCGGCTCGGTTCCTCGAAGCCGGCGAAGGCGTCGCGCCAGGCGCTGCGCGCCGCGGCCGCATCGCGCGAGGTCAGCCAACGCATGTAGTCGCGGTAGGGCGTGACCCGCGGCAGCGCCTGCGCGTCGGCGCCGTTGCGGTACAGCGCGAACAACTCTTGCAGCAGGATCGGCGAAGACCAGCCGTCGAGCAGGATGTGATGGCTGGTGAACACCAGGTAATGCCGCGTTGCCGACTCGCGCACCAGCACGAAGCGCAGCAGCGGGGCACGGGTCAGTTCGAAGCGTTGCTGTTGGTCGTCGGCGATCGTCTGGGCCAGCGCATCGGCACGCTCATCCGCAGGCAAACCACTGATATCGATCTCGCGCCACGGCAGCTCGACCTCGCGCTGGATGACCTGCACCGGCTCCTTGATCTTGTGGTGCACGAAGGCCGCGCGCAGGCTGGCATGGCGCCGCAACAGCGCTTGCGCCGCCGCTTGCAACGCTGCCGCATCGAGCACTCCATCGAGCGCGAACACCATCTGCACGACATAGCTGTCCTGCACCTCGTGGTCGTAGAGGGCGTGGAACAGGAAGCCGTGCTGCAACGGCGACAGCGGCAGCAGGTCTTCAATCTG
>NZ_JBQEOE010000028.1:0-76584 GCF_052045105.1 Lysobacter sp. 22409
ACTGCACCGCCAATGGCGCCAACACCATCGTCACCTGTGCGCTCAACCCGACCCCGCTCGCGGCCGCGGCATCGCCCGGCGCCAACGGCGGCACGGTCAGCTTCACCATTCCGGTCACGGTCAACTCGCCGACGCTCAGCGGCACCTACACCGCGAATGCCGCGCTCGGCCGCAGCGTGCCGGACGGCGACGGCGATACCACCAACAACGACTACAACACCGCCAATGACACCGCCAGCGGCCCGCTGGTGTTCCAGAAGCAGCCGATTCTGCGCCTGCGCAAGGCGCTGCCGCTGGGCCGTTTCGTCGCCGCCGATCAATTCGCGCTGAGCATCGCCGGCACCGGCGGCCCGGCCACGGCGACGACCACCGGCACGGGCAGCACCGCGACCGGCGAGGCCTTGCTCACGAGCGGCAGCATCGGCTCGGCCTACACCCTGTCCGAAACCGGCGCCGCCGGTGCGAACCTGGCCAACTACACGACCAGCTATACCTGCACCAACGCCCGCGCCGGCGGACAAACGCCGAGCGGCAACGGCAGCAGCTTCAGCCTCACGCCGGTGGCCGGCGACGACTTGACCTGCACGCTCTCCAACACGCGCGCGCCGCTAGCCGATCTGGTGATCACCAAGACCAATACCCCGGGCTCCGGCCCCAACGATCAGAGTGGCGACAGCGTAGTCCGTGGCGCAACGACCCTGTATTCGATCGTGGTTACCAACAACGGCCCCGACGCAGTCACCGGCGCGATCCTGCGCGACCCCATCGCGAACCGCAGCAATTTGAGTTGCACGACCCCGCCGACTTGCAGCGGCAGCGCCTGCCCGCTTACCCCGATCACCCTGTCGACGCTCGACACCGGGGCGACCCTCGGCACCTTGGCGAACGGCGCCAGCATTACGGTGACCTTGAGCTGCACGGTGAACTGAGGCAACGGACTGCGGCCAGAGACGAAAGGCGAAGCGCCACGACTTTCCGCGTTTCGCGTTTCACTTTTCGTTTTTGCACCTTCGGCCAGCGACAGCGACAGCGACAGCGACAGCGACAGCGATGATGCGCTCACAGCGGGGGGCGTCTACCGCAAGTGAAGCCAGCACGCAGGCGTGGAGCGCCCTGAACAACGAGGTGTGCCGTTGGCGCGCAAGCCGCCACAGCCTTTCGAGCAGTCGCCGTCATGTTGCTGGCGGGCCTTCGTTCCCTGAAGGCCCCTGCCGTGTGGAAACAACTACCGAGGGAGGGCCACACGTTGCCAGCCTGGCCAGCTTGGCGATTTGGCCGGCGCTGCGCAGTCGGCGGGCACCGCACCGAAGGGTCGGATTTCCCCTACCCACCGTAAGGGCAAGGCCATCGTCGCTACAGGCCGAGGTTTTTGCACAGACACCTCGCCTCGCAGCCGTCGCCGAATCATGTCCTTTCCGCGGCAGGACAGGACGGTCGAATCCAGTTGAACGGCGCACGAGGCCGGGTCCCGTGGCCGCTGCCGGCCCTCATGGCCGACCGATCAGCGATACGAGGATCATCGCCAAACCGATGATCAACAAAAGGTAGAAGTAGCGATCGACACGAGTGCGATAAGACGCCGCGGTATCCCGCAGTTTCTTCGCATTGTCTGCATAGCCCGCGTCCTCGTGAGCGTCGGCGAGCGAATCGAAGCTCGATGCGCCGCCACGGCCGAAGAAAAACCTGAGAATCACGGCGAAAACGATCATGGCTACGCCGCCGCCGAGAAATTCTTCGAGCATCTCGCACCCAGTCCTTTAGTCGATCGGCACATCGTGATGCCGAGCGCCTTGCCCAGAGTTCGTCATGCGACCGTTGCCGGCCAATACCGGGCTCGGCCGGGCGCTCTGTCCGGGTCCGCTTCGATCTGCGCGATGAAGGACCGGATAGACGGAACACGCCGGGCATCGGCCGACGCGCCTTGATGGAGTCTGGCGGCTTGCGGTCGCGAGTCGGCGTTCGCTGTCGGCACCTGTCGCCGAAGCATCCGGCGAAAGGCGCTGCGCGCATCGAAAGAACCGTCGCGTTCGACGCCGGCACGAGCATGGCCGCGCCACAAAAACCAAGGGCCTAGCGCGAACGCTAAGCCCTTGATGCAAATGGTGGCCGGGGAGGGAATCGAACCCCCGACACGGGGATTTTCAATCCCCTGCTCTACCAACTGAGCTACCCGGCCGTTCTTTCACGGTGCGCCGTGAGAGGAGCGGGATGATACGGATGCCGATGGAATCTGGCAAGCCTCATCGGCGCTGAACGAACCACGAGCTCGATGCGACGCTCCGCCACGGCCGGCGCATCATGTCGGCCTAGCCCGCAATGGCGGCCCGCGCCGCCGAGGAGTGGATCATGAAACGCCTTGTTCCGGCCGCTCTCGCCCTGCTCTTGCTGAGCGCCTGCGCGAGCAATCCCAAGATGGACGATGCGCAGCGCCTGGCGCTGTATCGCGCGCATGCCGCCGCGCCCGTCGACAGCTTCCAGTACTTCGGCCGCATCGACGGCTGGACCCCGCTCGGCGACAGCGCGCTCGCGGTGTGGACCAAACCCAACCAGGCCTATCTGCTCGAACTGCAAGGCCGTTGCCCGGACCTCGACTTCGCCTCGGCGATCAGCGTGAGCAATCAGATGGGCCGCGTGCATTCGCGCTTCGACAAGGTCACCGTGCTCGGCCGACAGTCGATCAAGATGCCCTGCTTCATCGGCCGCATCCTTCCGCTCGACGTCAAGGCGATCAAGCAGGCGCAGCGCGACATGCGCGAAGCCGGGACGATGCCGGAAGATCCGAAGCCCTGATGTTGTGAAGTCGGTGGACGCGCGGCTTCGCATCGCGCTTAAGCGGCGTTCGATCGAACGCGCGGATGGGCGCGAGCGAACGCATGCACCCGTTGCGAACAGGTCCTCGCACATGTCGCCGGCCACGAGCGGACGGCAACGCACCGACGTTTAGGCGCTGCAGCGCCAACCGGCGCCCGGCGACGCCGCCCACGATGATTCGCATCCGGGCCTCCGCAGTCCGCCCTCGCCGCCCTCGCCGCCCTCGCCCGAGGCCGCCTGCAGCCGAACGTGACCGGGGTCAGAAAAATCCTACACGGTGCCGCGCGTTCGACCTACTGCGCCGGACCGCGCCTCGGTCCAATCTGTACTTGCCCCGGCAGCACGGTCGATGCGATGACACGGATGCCGCTCAGCAACGGATTAAGGCCGTCACCTTGAGCAGGTGAGCCAGCGGAGTCGGGGCTACTCTTTGCAAGTGTTGGGGAAGTGGGCATGCACGGCGAAACGGAGTTCGCACCGAGGGCCAGGACGGCCAGTCGGTTTGTGCCGCGTGCTCTACGCGGGATTCGTGCATGAAGGCAGCATCGGTGGTCCAGGACATGCTCCACGAGCTGCCTCGCTATCTCCTCGTACTGGCCGCCGTCTCGGTGCTGGCTTTGCTGGCCCAGGCGGCGGCGCCTTCTTCCCCGCTTACCCCCTCGCCCCTGGCCTCGCCCGATCCCTCGCCCAACCTCTCGCCGCTGGCGGGTGGCCACGACGCGCGCCCGGCGCCGAATCCCCAATCCCCGCCCGCCCAGCGTGGCGGCATGCTGCGCGCAACCGCGGGCCAGCCCCTCGAGCCGGTCGCGACCGCATCGCCCACACACGGCGAATCCCGCGTAGCCCGCTGAGCCCCGGCGCCGGGAGTTACCGCAGCGCTCCGTCGACATTCCGTCCGCCGGCACCACCACCCTGACGACGCCACCATTCGCCGTAGTATCCTCGCGGTTCTCATCACGACGGAGCGGCGGCATGAAAGCAGGGTCCTGGATGCGTCTGTTCGGCCTGGCGCTCGCCGCCGCCTTGCTCGCCAGTTGCGGCGGCGGACAGGTCCGCCGCGTCTCCGAGCCCGCCGCCCGCATCCAGCAGCTGACCGTGCGCGCCAACGGCAGTTGGGCGGTCGAGGTGCGGATCGAGAACTTCAGCAGCATCCCCATGCGCTTCGACCGTTTCGACCTGCAGCTCAAGCTCGGCGAGGACATCGCCGGCCAGCTCCAGGCCCAGCCGGCGGTTTCGATCGGCCCGGAATCGGCCGACGTGGTCACCGTCAGCCTGACCCCGTCGGGTGCGGCCAAGATCGCCATCGCCGACGCCCTGTCCGGCGGCCGCAGCCTGGCCTACAGCCTCAAGGGCGACATCGCCGCGACCCCCGACGAAGCCAAGCAACGCATCTTCACCATCGAGCGCAGCAGCGCGCTGAGCCCGGCGCCGGGCTTGCCCGGGGTGATGCGCTGAATTCGGGAGTCGGGAATGGGGAATAGGGAATCGGTTGAATCCGCCGCTCCTGTTTCCCTGCCCGAATCCGTCGCTCTCACCGCGTCCTTGCCGTTTCGATTCCCCTTTCCCTATTCCCCATTCCCGAGCCTATGAGCACCTATAAAGCCCCCCTCGCCGACATGCGTTTCGTCCTGTTCGACGTCCTCGGCGCCGAAGCGCAGTTCCAACGCCTGGGTTACACCGACGCCACCCGCGACGTGCTCGACGCCGTGCTCGAGGAAGGCGCGCGCTTCAACGAAACCGTGCTCGCTCCGCTCAACGCCATCGGCGACCAGATCGGCTGCAGCCACGACAAGGCCACCGGCGCGGTCACCACGCCGCCGGGCTTCAAGCAGGCCTATACCCAGTTCGTCGAAGGCGGCTGGTCCGGCCTCACCGCCGAGATCAAGTTCGGCGGCCAGGGCCTGCCGCACGCGGCCGGCGTGCCGCTCAAGGAAATGATCGACGCGGCCAACCTGGCCTGGGGCAACTTCCCCCTGCTCTCGCACGGCGCCACCGAAGCCTTGCTGCACCACGGCGAGGAGTGGCAGCAGGAAGTCTTCCTCAAGCCGCTGGTCGAAGGCCGCTGGACCGGCACCATGTGCCTGACCGAGCCGCACTGCGGCACCGACCTGGGCCTGCTCAAGACCAAGGCCGAACCGCAGGCCGACGGCAGCTATTCGATCAGCGGCACCAAGATCTTCATCACCGCCGGCGAGCACGACCTCACCGACAACATCATCCACCTGGTGCTGGCGCGCCTGCCCGACGCACCGGCCGGCAGCAAGGGCATTTCCTTGTTCATCGTGCCGAAGATCAAGGTCGCGCGCGACGGCAGCATCGGCGAGGCCAACGCGGTGCGTTGCGGCAGCCTCGAACACAAGATGGGCATCCACGGCTCGGCCACCTGCGTGATGAATTTCGACGGCGCCCAGGGCTATCTGATCGGCCAGCCGCACAAGGGCCTGATGGCGATGTTCACCATGATGAATACCGCCCGCCTCGCCGTCGGCCTGCAAGGCCTGGGCCTGTCCGACCGCGCCCTGCAGAACGCGTTGCGCTACTCGCGCGACCGCCTGCAGATGCGTGCGCTGTCGGGCGCGAAGTTTCCGGAGCTGCCGGCCGACCCGATCATCGTCCACCCCGACGTGCGCCGCATGCTGCTGACCTGCAAGGCGCTGGTGGAAGGCGGCCGGGTGATGGGTTACGACGCCGCGCTGCAGGTCGACATCGCCCACGCCAGCGGCGACGAGAAAGAACGCGCCGAAGCCGATGCGCTGATCGGCTTCATGACCCCGATCGTCAAGGCCTGCCTCACCGAGTGGGGCGTGGAATGCACCTACCACGCGCTGCAGTGCTTCGGCGGCCACGGCTACATCGCCGAGCACGGCATGGAACAGCTCGCCCGCGACGCCCGCATCACCACCTTGTACGAAGGCACCACCGGCATCCAGGCGCTCGACCTGCTCGGCCGCAAGGTCATGCAGCTGCAGGGCGCCGGCTTGCGCGTGATGCTCGAGAAGATCGAACGCTTCTGCGCCGACAACGAAGGCAATGCCGCGATCGCCGAATTCATCGGCCCGCTGCGCGCCAAGGCCGGCGAGTGGCAGCAGCTGACGATGGCCGTCGGCAAGCGCGCCGCCGCCAACCCCGACGAGGTCGGCGCGGCCGCCTACGACTACCTGATGTACTCGGGCTATCTCTCGCTGGCCTACTGGTGGGCGCGCAGCGTCGCCGCGAGCGAGGCCTCCTCGCAATCGGCGCGCTTCAAGACCGGCAAGCGCGAAACCGCGCGCTTCTACTTCGCCCGCCTGTTGCCGCGCAGCCAGGCCCACGCGATCGCCATCGGCGCCAGCGTCGAGACCCTCACCGGCCTGGACGCAGAAGCGTTCGACGTCTGAGGCGTCGCCCCGACGATGCGGTTCCGCCGGCCGGCTCCGGCGGAACCGTAGTTTCTACGGCATTCGATCCAGACCAGGCCGCCCCTTCGGACCGGGCGCGCGACCCTTCGCCATCGCAACTACCAAAATCGTCATCAAACGGGTATAAGCTGGATTCCCGATGGAGACCGATAGAGCGAAGATCCGCCTGGTCCGAACCGGAACCCACGCTGAAATGCTTCAGCGTGAGCCGGATGCCACCGGCGTCCCCGATCCTTACTCGCCTTGGGCCGGTCCCCGCGCGGTTCCGCGCAACGCTCTCGAACGACTCAACTCCGTGCGGCTGCTGTCGCTCGATGCGCATGGCCGCGTGCTCGACTGGATGAACTGGCAGGAAGCCAGTTGTCTGTACGTGCGCGGCGCGGTCGCCTGGACCTTGGGCGACCCCTGCCTGGAAGTGCACGGCGGCACCAACCGCCTGACCGGCGAACGCAGCGTGCTCGAACTGCATCCGATCGTCGCCGCGCGCGGCCACGCCCGTCCGAGCGCGCTCGACCCGACCCCGGCCCTGACCAACGCCGCGCTGTTTGCGCGCGACAGCCACCTGTGCATGTACTGCGGCCACGACTTCCACCGCCCGCACCTGACCCGCGACCACGTCGTCCCGGTGTCCAAGGGCGGTCGCGACATCTGGGAGAACGTGGTCGCCGCTTGCTTCCAATGCAACTCGCGCAAGGGCAACCGCACCCCACAGCAGGCCAGTATGCCGCTGCTCGCGGTGCCGTATCGCCCGAGCTGGGTCGAGCATCTGATCCTGTCCAACCGCAACATCCTGGCCGACCAGATGACGTTCCTGAAAAACCAACTGCCGAAGAACGCCCGCCTGAACGCATGAAGGCGTGAACCCCGTCGCAGTATTGAGGCAATAGCCCCGGCCGGGGTGCCGAATAAGGGTCATAAACGACGTATAGCGCGCGTTGACGACAATCCAGTCGTCCCGGACACTCGTCGCAATCGATTTCGTGGACACCTCACAGATGCCTTTGACCCTCGGTCTGACCGGCATGGACCCGGCGACGGAGTCCGCCTTGCAGACGGCCTTCAAGGTCGCCAATGCCCAACTCGGCGGTCACTGGACTCTGCTGCCCGAACAACAGGCCCACTTCGTCGTCGTCGACATGGACAGCATGTACGGCCCGATGAGTTGGCTGCGCCTGCATGCGACCGGCAAGTCGGTGATCGCCCTGACCGCGGCGCAACGCACCCAGGCCGATTTCCTGCTGTCGCATCCCTTCACCAGCGATTCGATCTCCAAGCTGCTCGGCGAGATCGCCTTGCAGTCCGGCCAGGCCCTGCCGACGCCCTCCCCGGCACCCGCACCGGCGACGGTCGAGATCCCGAAACAGCCGCTGACCGACCCGACCGCGGCTCTGCCCGAGGTCGTCGTCGAACTGCTGCAGACCGACCGCGCCCAAGCCAACGCGGCGGCGGCCAAGGCGGCGGCGCAGCAAGCCACACCCGCCCCGGCCGCGACGAACGCACCTGCGCCGGCGGAACCTGCTCTGGCGCCCACGCCGATTCCTGCCGTGGCTCCGGCGGCCGTACCGGCGCCAGTGACCGACGCAATCAGCATTGCCGCGAGCGCTATGCCTGCGACCACGCTCACTCCGACCGGCCCGACCATCACCGCACGCGGCGACGGCCTGCTCGACTGGCTGGTGCCCGGCCGCCTGCGCGGCCTGTTGCGCGTGGCCCAGGGCAACGATCGCTTGTTGATCGACGCCGACCAGCGCAAGTACCACGGCCCGGCCGCACTCAAGCCGCTGGCCGACTGGTTCGACCGCGGTTTCGCCGCCTCCGATTTCGAAGTCGTGCCAGCCGCGCAGTGGGAGACCGCCGCTAACGAACTCGGCGCCCCGATGCCGCTGACGCGCCTGGTCTGGTTCGGCAACCTGCTCGCCGGCCAGGGCCGCCTCGCCCCGGGCTACGACCCGCAGCGCCGCTACCGCATGACCAAGTGGCCGCAGACCGAACGCGAGTATCCCAAGCACTTCCGCATCGCCACGGTGATGATGAAGGCGCTCGCGACCGTGGCCGAGATCGCCGAAGCCAGCGGCGTCACCGAAGCCGAAGTCGCCGATTTCATCAACGCCAGCCTCGCCACCGGTTTCGCCGAGCCCGAGGGCGACCCGACTCCGGTCGAGCCGGCCAAGTCCAGCGGCGGCCTGTTCGGGCGTTTGCGCGGCCGCTGAGCCGCGCCTGCGGCAATCCGCCGCGGCGTCCGGTTTTTCCCCGGCACGGCGCCTTGCCGTGCCTGCTGTCTGAACATGAAGCGGCCGGACTTCTTGCTCGCCTCACGCGGGGGCGGGACAATGACCGACTAGCTGAAGACAGATGGTCGTAATGATCGATTCGCAGCGCTACCCGCGTCTTTCCCGTATTCAGGTCCCCGCCGACCTGCGCCGGTTCCCCGAAGAGGAGCTCCCGGCGATCGCCGAGGAACTGCGCGCCTACCTGATCGAACAAGTCGCGCTGGTGGGCGGCCATTTCGGCGCCGGGCTCGGCGTGATCGAACTCACCGTGGCCTTGCACTGGCTGTACGAAACCCCGGTCGACCGACTGGTGTGGGACGTCGGCCACCAGTGCTACCCGCACAAGATCCTCACCGGCCGTCGCGACGAGATCCACACCGTCAAGCAGAAGGATGGCGTGGCGCCGTTTCCGAAGCGTGACGAATCCGATTACGACACCTTCGGCGTCGGCCACAGTTCGACCTCGATCTCGGCCGCGCTCGGCATGGCGCTCGCGCTGCAGCACGCCGGCGACGAGCGCAAGGTCGTGGCGGTGATCGGCGACGGCGCGATGACCGCCGGCATGGCCTTCGAGGCGCTGGCCCACGCCGGCGGCCTGGAAGATCCCGAGCCGAACATGCTGGTGATCCTCAACGACAACCAGATGTCGATCTCCGAGAACGTCGGCGGCGTCACCAAGATGCTCGGCCGCCTCACCAGCAGCCGCACCCTCAACGCGATCCGCGAAGGCGGCAAGAAGCTGCTCGGCGACAAGCGCAAGCCGGCCGCGAAGTTCGTGCGCCGCTGGGAAGAGCACTGGAAGGGCATGTTCGTGCCCTCGACCTTCTTCGAGGAAGTCGGCTTCCACTACACCGGCCCGATCGACGGCCACGACCTGCCCGCGCTGCTGCACGCGATGAAGACGCTCAAGGGCCTCAAGGGCCCGCAGCTGCTCCACATCATCACCACCAAGGGCAAGGGCTACGAACTCGCCGAGGACGATCAGATCGGCTATCACGCGGTCGGCCCGTTCGACCCCGAGAAGGGCCTGATCAGCAAGCCCGGCGCGAAGAAGCCGAGCTATACCGATATTTTCAGCGAGTGGCTGTGCGACATGGCCGCCGCCGACGAACGCCTGCTCGGCATCACTCCGGCGATGCGCGAAGGCTCCGGCCTGGTGCGCTTCAGCAAGGAATATCCGAAGCGTTACTTCGACGTCGCCATCGCCGAGCAGCACGCGGTGACGCTGGCGGCCGGCATGGCCTGCGAAGGCGCCAAGCCGGTGGTGGCGATCTACTCCACCTTCCTGCAGCGCGGCTACGACCAATTGGTGCACGACGTCGCCATCCAGAACCTCGACGTGCTGTTCGCGATCGACCGCGGCGGCGTGGTCGGGCCGGACGGCGCGACCCACGCCGGCAACCTCGACCTGTCCTACCTGCGCTGCGTGCCGAACATGGTGGTGATGGCGCCGGCCGACGAAGACGAGTGCCGCAAGATGCTCAGCACCGGGCATCGTTACGAAGGCCCGGCGGCGGTGCGTTATCCGCGCGGCACCGGCCCCGGCGTGGCGATCCAGCCGAGCCTCGACACCTTGCCGATCGGCAAGGCCGACCTGCGCCGCAGCGGCTCGCGCGTCGCTCTGCTCGCGTTCGGCGCGATCGTGCCCGCGGCCGAACAGGTCGGCGCCGAACTCGGCCTGACCGTGGTCAACATGCGCTTCGTCAAACCGCTCGACCGCGCCCTGATCCTGGAACTGGCCAAGACCCACGAAGGCTTCGTCACCCTCGAGGACAACGTCGTCGCCGGCGGCGCCGGCAGCGGCGTGGCCGAGTTGCTCGCGGCCGAGGGCATCGTCCTGCCGATCCTGCACCTGGGCCTGCCCGACGAATTCCAGCACCACGCCAGCCGCGAGCAACTGCTCGCCGAAGCGGGACTGGATGCGGCCTCGATCCGCGCCTCGATCCTGCGCCGCTGGCCGCAGGTGAGCGCGGCGCCGGTGCAGACGGCGATCGGGTGATTCATGCATCAAGCGACGGCTCACGCCGTCGCTTTAGAGTAGGAGCGGCGCAAGCCGCGACCGTGATGTCGCCGAAGCGACGCGTGCTGGTTTCGGCGGGCCCTACCCCATCCAAACCGGCATCATCACCAGCGCGCTGAGCACGCTGGCGATGGCGATGCGGGTGCTCGCGCGCGGCGCGAGCGTCATCAACAAGGTCCAGGCCAGCGCCGACAGCATCAGCGCCGCGCACCAGAACACCGGCCCCTGCGACCAGCCCCAGCCGGTAACGAACAAGGCGAAGTCGAGCACCAGCAAACCCCAACCGAGCGCACGCAGCCAACGGCCGCGGCGCGGGTCGAATGCACGCGCGAACAACTGCCGGTGATGCTTCTCGAGTCCGAGACTGAGCAGACACCAGGCCGCGACACCGAGACTGAAACCCAACCACAGCATGCGACGCTCCTCAGTGATCGGCCACGGCCGTTTCGTCGACCACGGCATCGCCACGCGCCGCGCGGCCGCGCGCGGGACGCGCCGGCGCCGGCTGGCGCGCCTTGGCGAACGAATGCCGCGCGAGCCAGGCGAAACCGAGGCACAAACCGAGCGCGGTCAGGTCGACGCCGGCCAGGGCCCAGTCGCCGCGCGCGATCGTCGCGAACACATGGCTCCGTGGCGACGTCGCCAGGTTGACCAGCGGAATCAGCGCGCAGGCAACCGCGTTGAGGGCGAAGAAATGGCCCCAGCCACGACTGCGCACCGCCGGGATCGCGGCGTACAGCGAAGCCAGTATCCAGACCGCGCAGAACACGCCGATCTCCCAGCTCGCGCGTTCCGCCGTCGCGGCCGGGATCAAGCGATTGGCGATCAACATCGCCGCGCTCGCCAGCGGCATGCCGCCGACCACGCCGAGATTCAGCGCCTGCACCAGCCCATAGCCCGACCAGGCGCCGGCTTCGGCGACCTTCTTCGCGCGCTTGGCGACCCAGACCTGCATGCCGCTGGCGATCATCACGCAACCGGCCAGGCCGAGCACGAAGTACAGCCAACGCAAGGCGCTACCGCCCCATTGCGCCATGTGCAGGCCGCCGAGGAAGGTATAGGTCTTATAGCCGGACTTGAACGCGCCCGACTCGTGCAACAGCTTGCCGTCGTTGGCGTCGTAAAAGACCTGGTCGAAGTTCCAGGCGACCGCACGGCTGTGGTCGCCGCCGAACGAGATCGTCGCGCTGGTGTCGTCCGGGTGGTGCACGCTGACCCAGGAGATCGGCTGGCCCAGGCGTTCGCGCGCGTCGGCGATCAACTTGTCGATCGGATAGATCGACTTCAGCGGCCGGTGCGTTTCCGGGCGCTCGTAGCTGTCGCTGGCTTCGACATAGAACTTCTCGACGTCGCCGTCGTAGGCCGCGAGCAGCCCGGCCGGCATGTAGTTGGCGACGAAGATCGCCACGCCGGTGTAGGCGATCATCAGATGGAACGGCAGGCCGAGCACGCCGGTCAGGTTGTGGCCGTCGAGCCAGGCGCGCTGCCCGCCGCTGTTGGGGCGGAAGGTGAAGAAGTCCTTGAAGATGCGCTTGTGGATCACGATGCCGGTCAGGATCGCGATCAGCATGAACATGCCGGCGATACCGACGATGTACATGCCCCAGGTTTCCGAATGCAGGTTGTAGTGCAGGGTGAAGAAAAACTCGCCGCCGGCGGTTTCCGGTATCGCCTGGCCGGTGCTGGTGTCGATGTTGATCGCGTCGTGCGGGCCGGCGTCGTAGTACACCGCCGATTGCAGCGCCGGGCTGCGCTCGCTCGGCAAGGTCACGTAATAGGCGTGCGGATGCGGCTTGGCGATGCCCTGCAGGCCTTCGATAGTCCGGCTCAGGTCGATGTTCGCGACCGGGGTCTTGCCGTGCAGCGCCGGCTGCATCCAGTGCGTCAGTTCTTTGTCGAAGCAGGCGATGGTGCCGCCGACGAAAATCACGAACAGCAGCCAGCCGATCACCAGACCGGCCCAGGTATGCAGCCAGGCCATCGCCTGCGAGAAGGTGTTCTTCATGCGCGCGGGCTCACGGTCGGGCACCGAGTTCGGGGAACAACGCGGCGATGCCGTACAAGGCGATCGCCCATAGCGCCGGCGCCCAGCACGCACGCCAGGGCGTGCGCGCGGCGAAGGCGTACATCGCGACGCCGCACCAGACGAAGAAACACAGCAGGCTTGCGGTAACGACCCGATCGTTACGCCCCAGCGGCAACACCAGGGTCAGGAAGGCGGTCGAGGCGTAGGCGACGGCGTAGCCGATCGCGAAGGCGGCGAATGCGCGCACCGCGACTTCGCCGCGATAGCGCCACGACAAGGTCGGGCGTGGCTTGCGGGCGGGCACGGAAGCCGCAGGAGCGAGGGTCTGGGTCATACGCGGATCATGGCCTGGCCGGTCCCCGCGGCACTCCGGCCGGATGGATGGCGAAGCGTGCTCGGAGCGTGCTTGTAATGGGGCGAGCTGCCAGTCTAATTGGCAATGGTTCTCATTTGCAAACCACTCGCATCGCGCCGCATCCTGCCGGGCGCTCCACCCCGCCGTGCTGGCAAGTCGTGACCAAGTCATGGCCGCGCCGTGGCCGAGCGGTCGCCCGACCGAGCTTGCGAACCGGCGCAGTCGCGCACCGGCGCACAGTCCGTACAAGTCCAATACAACTCCGACCCACAGTCCGCCCCGGGACCGGCTACGATCCCGGCTTCCGCTGAGTCCCATCCCCCGCTCAGGAGCGTCACGGATGCGTCGTGCCCTTTTTGCCGTACTGCTGTTGGCCTCCACCGCCCTCGCCCAGCCCGTTGCCCACGCCCAGCAGGCCGCGCCGCCGGCCGGCGACATCCGCGATCTCGACACCCTGGTCGTCACCGGCGAGCAGCCCGGGCCGGGCATGTGGAAGGTCGTGCGCGGCGGCCACGTGCTTTGGATCCTCGGCACCCTGAGCCCGCTGCCGAAGGACATGACCTGGCTGTCGCGCGATGTCGAAGCGGCGATCGCCGAGTCGGAGGAAGTGATCGCCCCGCCCTCGGTCAACTTCGGCACCGAGCTCGGCATGCTGCGCACGATGATGCTGATCCCGACCGCGCTGAAGGCGCGCAAGAATCCCGACGGCAAGACCTTGCAGGAAATCGTCCCGGCCGATCTCTATGCGCGCTGGCTGACGCTCAAGGCGCGCTACATCGGCCGCGACGGCGGCGTCGAGAAATGGCGGCCGATCTTCGCCGCGCAGGAACTCTACGAAGCGGCGATCCGCCAGTCCGGGATGACGCTCAAAGGCGTGGTCCAGCCGGTGGTCGAGAAGACCGCGAAGCAACATGGCGTGCCGATCGTCGAAGCCCGGGTCACGGTCAAGATCGAAGACCCGAAGGCCGCGCTCAAGGAGTTCTCGGCCAGCGCGCTCGACGACCGCGAGTGCTTCGCCAAGACCTTGTCGCGCATCGAAGGCGACCTGGAGTCGATGCGCGCACGCGGCAACGCCTGGGCGGTCGGCGACATCGCCAGCCTGCGCACCCTGCCGCAAGGCGATCAATACCGCACCTGCCTGGAAGCCCTGGCCACCACCGGCGTCGCCAAACGCCTGGGGTTCGGCGATCTGCGCGAGCGCGTCACCGCGACCTGGCTCGAACGCGCGCAAGACTCGCTGGCGAAGAACCGCAGCACCTTCGCGACCTTGCCGGTGTCGGACCTGCTCGAACGCGGCGGCCTGCTCGACCGTCTGCGCGAACAGGGCTATACCGTCGAAGATCCCTGAGCGGCAGCAATCGAACCCTTGCGCCGCTGCGCGATCAATCGCGCAGGCGGCGCACCCGGCCGCGATGGCCGTCGACTTCGATGCGCTCGCCTTCGCTCAGCTCGCCCAGAATGCCGGGCAGGTTCGCCACCGCCGGAATGCCGAACTCGCGCGCGACGATGGCGCCGTGGGACAGATAACCGCCGGTCTCCATCACCAGCGCGCCGGCCTTGAGGAACAACGGCGTCCAGGCCGGATCGGTACTCGGCGCGATCAGCACATCGCCGGTTTCGAGCGCACCCGCTTCGCGCGGGTCGCGGACGATGCGCGCCCGCCCGCTGGCGCGACCGGCGCCGATCGGCGTGCCGAACCAGGCCCCGTCCTCCGCCTCGTACACCGCCCTCGCAGTGCTCTGCGCCGCAATCGCCGCGAATTCGCCGTGTTCGACCACCACTTCGGGTTCGGCCGTCGCTGCCCAGCGCAGGCGCATCGCACGACGTTCGTCGGCGCGGGCCTTGGCATGACGTAGGCCGAGCCGGCCTTCGGCTACGGCGCACAGCTCCTCGGCGGTCAGATCGAAGACTTCGTCGGCCTGTCCGAAACCACCGTCGCTGCACAGGCGCTCGCCCAGCTTCATGGCGAGACGGCGTATCGCCTCGAAGTAAGCCATCAAGGCGCTGCGTGCGGCCTCGCGCTGGTTGCAATCGACGATGGCGCTGCGCAACAGGTGACGGATCAACGGCCGCAGCCAGGCCGGTGTGCACGCGCTCAGACGCTGCCAGGCCTGCGCCGAAATCTCGCGCTGGCGCTGTCGCAAGGCCTCGGCGTCGCGTCCGACCAGGGACGCCACCATGTCGAGCAGATAATCCGGTTGCTCGCGCCAACGCGGCTGGCGCAGATAACTCTCGGCCACCGCGCGGTGGCCGTAGCGTTCGAGAAAGCCGGCGAATTCGCGGCGGAATGCGCTGTTCTCCGGCAACTGCACCGACCACTGCCCACTGTCGCGCCCAGCGCCGCGCAGCCACGCCAATGCGGCTTCGTCTCCGGCCGCGACCTGCGCCAACGCGATCAGGTCGTAGCCTTGTTGCGCGGTCACGCTCGCCTCGCCGCCGGCCATCAACGCCGCCGTCAGCGCCTGCCCTTCGCCGGGACAACGTTTGTCGACCAGGTCGACGAGGGTGGTCAAGGTGCCGCCCGCCGAACCTTGCAGGAAGAACAGTTCGTCCGAGGCGCGCACCTGCGCGACCTGGTGGCGCAATAGCGCGGCGAGCCCGCGATTGCCCTGCGACAAGTCCTGTTCGCGCCAGGCGCGCGCCTGCTCGCGCGCACGGGCCAGGTCCGCCGCCGCGTCGCGGCGTTTCTTCAGCGAGCGCCGCATGAAGCGCAACAAACGTCCGCCGCGTTGCGCGCGTGCGCGCCACGACGGCGCCGGCACCGCAATCGTCCCCTGGCTGCCGCCGAGCAAGGCGTTGATCGCCGCGGGCGCGATGCCGTAGGCGTCATGGCCCTCCCATTGGATCAACGACGCCTCCAGATAGACCCGGCCGTGATGCAGGCTGGCGTGGGCGACGCCGGGCAGTACCCGATAACCGCCGAGTTCGTAACCGAGCGTCAACATGCGATCGGCAGCGATCGCATACAACGACCAGTCCATCGCCGACAGCGGCTCGGGCAGGATTTCCTTGGTGTTGCCGCGCGTCCACAGGCTCGGCTGCTGCGACAGCGCCGGATAGGTATGGCGCGCGCTCGCTGTGACCGGTCGTGCCTGCACGATCCAGAAACGTTCGCCGTCCCAGACCCACTCGACGTCGAAGCGCGGCCGGGCGAAATCCAGCGCTGCCGCGGCATCGCGTGCAAGCGCGGCGATCTCCAGGGCGCCCGCCGCGGTCAGCACCGCGCGCTGGGCCAACTCGCGCGGGGTCTCGGCCAGTTCCGTGCCGCCGTCGGCGCGTTCGCGCGTTTGTTGGCGCTTGGCGCCGATGCGTTGCTCGATCGGCTCCAGGCCGTCGTCGATGCGCCGCACTTGCAGGCGGTATTCGTCGACGTCGGCATGACCGCCGACCAGGGCCTCGCCGAGCCCCCAATGCGCATTGATCAGCACGCGGTCGTCGCGGCCGGACAGCGGGTCGCAGGTGAAGACCACCCCGGAAGCGACCGCAGGCAACAGCGGCATGATCACCACCGCCATCGCCGTGTCGTCGGCCGCGAAGCCGAAACGTTCGCGATAAGCGACCGCTGCAGGCTCGCGCGCCGAATCCCATACCGAGACGATCGCGGTGGCGAGCGCCTGCGCGCCGCGGACGTTGAGGCAGGAGCGATGCAGGCCGGCGAACGAAGCGCGCGCCGAATCCTCCTGCGGCGCCGACGAACGCACCGCGAGTGCGCGCTCGCCCCAACCGCGGGCGTGTATTTCCTCAAGAATGGATGCCAGCAATTCCGGCGGCACCGAGCCGTCCTCGGCCCGTTCGCGGCTGGCCGCGGCAGCGATCACCAGGCCCTCCGGCACCGGCAATCCCAACGTCGCCATCCGGCCGAGTTGCCAGCCTTTGCCGCCGGCCTGCGCAGGCCCGGCCTCGGCCGCGGCCGGCCAGTCCAGCAACGCGGCGCTCATCGCGATTTCCGCACGCCGACCGGACGGCTCGCACCATGCACGAAGACATCGACGATCGCGGCGAATTCGTTTTCCAGATCGCCGTCCGCGCTCGCCAGCCAGCGCATCAGCGCGGCGAGATGCAGATGCTGCAGCAAGCTCGCCAGGTGCGCCGGCGACAAATCGTCGCGCAGTTCGCCGCGGCCCTGCCCGGCGGCGATCAAGGCCTCGAACAAACGCTCCATGCCGCTGCGTTCGCCCTCGTCGTCGCGCGCACGCGCCGCGGCGTCGACCTGCCGGAAACGGAAGCGCAGGTAATGCGGCAGATACGCGCGCCGCCCCTGGTACCACTGCGCCGAGGCCTCCAGCCAGCGCGACAGGCGCGAAACGAAGCCGGCGGGCTCGCGGACGCTGTCGCTCGGCCCCTCCATGGCGCCCATGGCCGAGGCCAGCTCGCCATGGAACTGATGCGCCAGCAAGGCCTCTTTGACCGGAAAGTGGTTGTAAAGCGTGCCCTTGGCCACGTCGGCGGCGTCGGCGATCTGCTCCATCGTCACCGCTTCGAAGCCGCGCGCCTCGAACAAACCGAACGCGGTCGCGGCGAGATGGTCGAGGGTCTGGTTGCGCTTGCGCTCGCGGCGGCCGGGCTCCGCTGCAGGTTCGCGCACGGGTTCGGGCTGCAGTCTGGGAACGGGCATGGCCTTGACCTTGGTGAACCAAGGACAATTTTATACATCGTTCAATTTTAATGACAAGCCCTGGCCGCGGCGCCAGGACGACAGGCCGGCAACCCGCCGGACGCCTCGCTCAACGACGCGAGCGCACGTCGTCCAGCACCGGCACCAGGGCCAAGGTCATCAGCAGGGCGGCGAGCGGGATCGTGGCGCTGAAACCGATCCGGCCGAACCCGACCGCCCCGGTCACGCCGCCGACGAAGAACGCGGCGACCAGAATGGCCAAGGTCCTGAGCTTGCGGGGATTCGCCGCCACCCGCGGCACGCTTTCGCTGTCGGGGGTGCGATTCCAATAGGCGAGCTTGCCGAGCTCGATGCCGAGGTCGGTGATCATGCCGGTGACGTGGGTCGTGCGGATTTCGGCGCGCGACAGTTTGGTGATCATCGCGTTCTGCAGGCCCATGATGAAACACAGCACCATCACCGTGACCGACACGAACAACAGTTGCCGCCCCTGCAGGCTGGCGCCCAGCAGACCGAACGCGAGCAAGAGGCCAGCCTCGATCAACAACGGCAGAGCGAACTCACTGTGTAGCCGGCGTCGGCGCGCCCAATTGATCAGGATCGCCGAACACGCGGCGCCGGCGAGGAAAGACAGCAAGGCGCCGAGCCCGTCGAGCATCAACCCCAGACTGCCGAGCGCGAGGTCGTCGGCCATCGCCGACAAAATGCCGGACATGTGCGAGGTGTATTGCTTCACCGCCAGAAAACCGCCGGCGTTGACCGCGCCGGCGACGAAGGCCAGGTAATACGCGAGGTGGCGGTCGGCGCCCGGACGGCGTTCCTTGCCGGTCAGGTTACGGAGATAAGCGACAGGCATTCGGCCCTCTGCACAACCGCGCCGGCGAATCGCGACGGCCTGCATTATCGCTCGCGCGCGGCGATGCGGCTCGTTCCGCGCCCGTCCGCCTAACTCGCCGCCCGATACTCGTCCGGCAGCGCATGGCGGGCGTAACTCGCCGCACCGAGCAAGCCGGGATGCGGGTGGGTGATCGCCAGCACCGGCACGGCCGCCATGACCGGCGAGAAGCGCCCCTTGTGCTCGAAGCGTTGCCTGAACCCGGAGCGTTGCAACGAGTGCAGCATCTTCGGCACCAGCCCTCCGGCCAGGAACACGCCGTCCCAGGCGCCCAGGGTCAGCACCAGGTCGCCGGCAACGGCGCCGAACAACGCGCAGAAGATGTCGATTGCGCGCAGACAGCGCGCATCGCCCTCGGCCGCCATCGCGGTGATGTCGCACGGCTGCAGCGGACCGGGATCGGTCTTGGCGATCTGGCTCAGGGCGCGATGAATGTTGACCAGGCCCGGGCCCGAGATCAGCCTTTCGTTCGACACCCGACCGAACTCCTTAGACAGATATTTGAGGATCTGGATTTCCTCCGGCGTTCCCGGCGCGAAGCTGATGTGGCCGCCTTCGGTCTCGAGCGGGTGACAGCATCCCTCGCGCACGATCAACCCACCCACGCCGAGCCCGGTGCCCGGCCCGAGCACGGCGTAGTTGCGCGCCTGTCGCGGCTCGTCGGGCCGCCAATCGGCACCACCGACGCTGACCACGTCCTCGGGCTGGAACAACCGGATCGCCATCGCCTGCGCGGTGAAATCGTTGATCAACGACAAACGCTCGAAGCCCAGCATCGCCCGGGTGCGTTCGGTGGAAATCACCCAGGGATGGTTGGTGATGCGCGCTTCCTGCCCGGCGACGCGGCCGGCGACCGCGAACACGCCGCTGCCGGCGCTCGCCTCGACTTGCGCCAGATAGTGCTGGGCCGCATGGCCGAGCGAAGGGAAATCGCCAACCGCGTAATCGCGCACGCTGTCGAGCCGAACCGTCGTCGATCGGTCCGCATCGCACAGCGCGAATCGGGCATTGGTTCCACCGATATCGGCCAGCAGGATATTCGGGGCCATCAGCGCCCGCCGGCCGGTGTAAAACGGATGGCCTGCCCGCCGCCCGGCGCCAGGCGGATCGACAGCACCTCGCCCCGACGCACGTCCCGGCTCTCGCGCGCGAACGAAAAACGCTCGCCCTTCCAGTCGGCATCGGCGCCGTCGCGGTAGATCTCGGCGCGATAGGTCTTGCCGGCATCGAGGAAATCCAGCGGCACCTTCAAGGTCCGTGCGTTCTCGTCGGAAATGCTGCCGAGGAACCAGTCGTCGCCCCCGCGTTGCTTGCGCGCCACGGTCGCGTAGTCGCCTACTTCGCCGTTGAGCACGCGCGTATCCGACCAATCCACCGCCACGTCCTTGATGAACTGGAACGCCTCCGGATAACGCTCATAGTGCTCGGGCAAGTCCGGCACCATCTGGATCGGGCTGTACAGCACGACGTACAACGCCAGTTGCTTGGCCAGGGTGCTCTGGATCGGCATACCCTTGGCGCCGGTCAGGCTGAGGATGCCCGGGGTGAAATCCATCGGCCCGGCGAGCAGCCGGGTAAACACCAGATTGGCTTCGTGCTCGGGGGGATTCGGCGGCTTGCCCCAGGCGTTGTACTCCATGCCGCGCGCGCCTTCGTTGGAAATCCAGTTTGGGTAGGTCCTGCGCAGGCCGGTGCTCTTGATCGGTTCGTGCGCGTTGATTGCAATCTGGTGCCTGGCCGCTTCCGATACGACCTTCAGATGGTGGCGCGCCATGTCCTGGCCTTCGTGCCAGGCGCGATGCAAGCGGCCATCGGCGCCGCGCAGTTGGATATCGCCGGCATCGGCGACATAGCCGGTCTTGACCGCGTTCACGCCCATGCGCTGATACAAGGCCAGCGCCGCCTCCAACTGCGATTCGTAACGGGCGACGTTACCGGCGGTTTCGTGATGGCCGATCAGCTGCACGCCCTTGGACTTCGCGTACGCGCTGAGCTTGGGCAGATCGAAGTCGGGATAGGAACGGGTGAAATCAAACTCGCCGCCGTCGCCGAACCAGTGCCCGTCCCAGCCCAGATTCCAACCTTCCACCAGCACGCCCTTGAAGCCGTTCTTCGCGGCGAAATCGATATGGCGGATCACGTTCTCGTCGGTCGCGCCATGGCGCAGCCCGGAGGACCAGGTCTTGCTGTCGAGATGCATCTCCCACCAGACCCCGGCGTACTTCATCGGCTTGAACCAGGACACGTCGCCGAGCTTGTTCGGCTCGTTGAGGTTGAGGATCAGGTTCGACATCGCCAGGCCACCGGCATCGTCGGCCACCTGGAGCGTACGCCACGGGGTATGGAACGGGGCCAGGCGCACGACTTTGCCCACACCTTCGCCCGGTGTCAGCACGCTCTTGAGCCGGCGACCGTCCACCCGTACCAGGTTCATGCCCGAGTAGTCGACCAGGGCCGCCTCGTGGATCGAGACATGGGTTCCGTCGGCCAACTTCGCCGTGACCGGGGTCTGGGCGAAGCCGATCGCTTCGATGGGCGTGCGGCGATACAGGTATTCCTCGCGATTCCATTCGCCCGCGGGGATCCACCAGGCGGTGCCTGCTTGAGCCAGGTTGAACTCGGTCAGTTCCTCCTCGATCACGACCGGCTCCGGCCCCTGCTCGGGGAACTCGTAACGAAACCCCAGGCCGTCTTCGTACAAGCGGAAGACCACATCGAACCTGCGTTTCGCCCCCAGGGTTTCGCCGATCGCGACGCGCAGTTCGTTGTAGCGGTTGCGCACGAACTGACGCTCGCCCCAGGGCTGCTCCCAGGTGTCGTCGTGCGGACTCGTGCTTTTACTCACGAAGGCGAGGTTCCGCTCCAGACGCCCGCTGCCGAGCAACATGCCCAGACGCGAGTCGCCGATCAACGCGACACCCTTGCGGTCGACGCGATAACTGAGTTTGCCCTCGTCTTCGACGACGACGCTGACCTTCAGACTGCCGTCGGGCGATTGCGCCTCGGCGACGGTCGCTGCGCGCGCGGGCTCGAAGGGCGCCAGCAAGCCTCCAAACAACGACAGCGCAGCCGCCATCGCGCAACGCTGCCGCCAGGATGAAACGAACACGGTTCTCATCGGAAAACTCCACTCGACGGTCAAAAGGCAACTCGCACGCCCAGCTCGAAACGCCGCGCATAGGGCTCGTAGAAGGTGGTAAAGCGCTTGTCCATCGCGTAGGTGTGCTCCTCTTCCTCGGTGATGTTGTAGATCTGCAGGAAAGCGGTGACCGCATCATTGAACTGATAGCTGCCGCTGAAGTCCAGGAAGCCCGAGGCGGCGGTGGTGGCCGGCGTGTTGACCGGCCCGCACACCGAGCAGGCGACGTACTTGTCGCGGTACGAGTACGACAGCCGTGCCGCGATCGGCCCCTTCTCGTAGATGGCCTGCAGGTTGAGGGTATTCCTCGACACGCCGTCCAGCGTGGTGGTCTTGCGCGCGCCGTTGATCGTCACCTCGGCCTTGCTGTCGACGTAGGTGTAGTTGATCTGCCCGCCAAAACCGCTGGGGAACATGTACTGGTAGGCCGCTTCCAGGCCCTTGAGCTTGGCCGTGTCGCCGTTGAGCGGCGCGGTCACCTGGAAGGTCTGGCCCAGGATCGTTTCCGGGAACAGGCCGGAGGTGATGAAGCCGTCGATGTTCTTGTAGAACGCCGCGACCGAAGCCGCCGCGCCCTCGTCGCCGTACCACTCCAGCGAGAGGTCGAAGGCATCGGAGCGGATCGCCTCCAGCTTCGGGTTGCCGTTGCGGGTCACCCGCGGCGGATAGCTGTTGATCTCGTAGTTCACGTCCACGCCGAGTTGCAGGAAGGTCGGCCGGGTGATGGCGCGGGAAGCGGCGGCGCGCAATTGCAGGTGGTCGTTGAAGCGATAAGTGAAATTGGCCGACGGCAGCCAGTCGTCGTAGTTGTGATCGACGTCGACCGGGCGCACGTCCGAGAAGGTCGGCGTGTAGTTGGTGCTGTTCGGGATCGGCACCAAGGCCAGCAGTTCCTGGGTATGCCCCTTCGAGACCAGGTCGGTACGCACATAACGCACGCCGACGTTGCCGTCCCAGCGGTCGCCGCTGAAATTGGCCTGCAGATAGGTACCGTATTGATCCTCTTCGATCTGCGACGACGAACGCTGCTGCAAGCGCGGGGCGATGGTCGCGTTGAAGTAGTCCTGCCCTCGCAACTTGATCGCCGCCGCGAACAAGGCGTTCGCGTCCAGGGCCGGCCACCGGTTGCGCCCGCCCACCAGGCCGGCGCGGTATCCGCCGTCCGGGAACGGCACGACGGCGTCGATACCGGCTTCGCCGAGGGTATCGCCGAAGCCGCAATAACCGCAGCCGCTCGGCGAAGCGTAGTACTGCTTGTCCTTCTGCCGGCTCGAGTAGAACAAGCCGCCTTCCAGGACCGCCATCACATCGCCGAAATAAGTGGTGTAGTCGAGATCCACGCGCGTCGAGAACGCCTCGTCGCGGGTCGACTCGCCCTTCGGCTCCATGAAGTGCAGGCCAATTTCGTCGTTGCCGACGTCCAGGCAGCTGCGCGCGTCCGGCAATACGCAAGTCACGCTCGGCACCGGGCTGGTCGCCTCGTAACGATAGCGGCCGCCATTGACGCCGGCGACGGTGAAATAGCTCTTGCCGCTGTTCGGGCGGTCCGCGACCGAGTAGGCCAGGTCGAACACGGCGGTCAGCTTGTCGGTCGCATGGAAGCGGGTGTTCCAGCCCAGCTGGTACAGGTCGACCTTGCGCTCCTTGCTGTCGGTGCCGATCTCGAGCGGGGTGTTGTCGAGATCGAAGGAAGTGATCAGATAGCGATTGACGCCGCCGCCGTTCCACGGCGCCAGGGTCGCATTGGCGAAGCGTCCCCAACCGTCGTTGCTGTAGAAATTGACGTTGTAGGAGTAACTGGTCTCGGGCGTGTCGTAGCGCGAATAGAACGCATCGACGGTGCTCTTCAGGCGATCGTTCGGCTCCCAGGTCAGCCCCCCAACCCAGCTCAGGCGCTCTCGGTCGCCGGTCTTGACCTGATAGGAAATGATCCCGGGGAACGCGCCGCGCCCGTCGACCCGATCGTTGCGCACGCCGTCGCCGTTGGAATCGGTGGTCTCGGTGCTGCGCGCGAAACTCTCGAACGTGTCCGAGCGCCACTTGCGCTTGTAGTAGTACAGCCCGCCGAAGACGCCGACGGTGTTGTCCTTGAAGGTGTTGCTGGCGACGAAACCCAGGCGCGGAGTCGTATCCGACGAGGCCTCGTCGTACAGACCGCTGAACGAGCCGTTGAAGTGCAACCCCGGCCGCGACATCGGGTCGAAAGTCGACAGCTCGACCAGTCCGCCGATGCTGCCTTCGATCTGCGATGCGGTCGGCGACTTGTAGACCGTCACCCGGCTCAAGGCTTCCGCCGGCATCACGTCGAAACTGAAATCGCGACCGGCGTTGTCGGTGGCGAGGACGCGGCCGTTGAAGGTGGCCAGGTTGAACTGACTGTTCAAGCCGCGGATCGAAACGAAACGGCCTTCGCCGCCGGAGGTGCGGGTGATCTGCACGCCGGTCACGCGTTGCAGCGCATCGGCGATGTTGGCGTCGGGAAACTTGCCGACGTCTTCGGCGCTGATCGTGTCGCTGATGGATTTTTCTTCCTTCTTGCGATCGGACGAACGCTCCAGGCTGCCGCGGATACCGACCACTTCGATCCTGTCCAGGTCGGTGACCTCCGGAACCGCATTCGGTTCGGTCGCTTTGCCGGCAGCGGCCTCGACGGGCGCGTTCTGCGCGTGCGCCCGCTGACTCATGGATGCGATGCCCAGCAGGCAGGCAGCGGCCAAGGCCGCCAACTTCGGTGTCTCGCTCATCGGTGTCACCTCCCGCCGCCGATATGACAGCGCTGTCATAGCGGACACTAGTGCAGAAAATTTGTGCCATGCAATTGCTGCAAACCAGTGTGTTCTTCCATGACAAAACACCTTAAAACTAAGCACATTCCTTAGATCGATGCGCCGACCAGCGAGAAACCATGCGATTGCATTCGTAACGGCCGAGACTGGCCAAGATCGATCCGCGCTCGCGCAGCAGCACAGCGCTGCAGGAATCCCGCATCGCCCTTGGTTTCTTATGCCGAATCAAACGTTTGGCCCCCAGTCGTGGTCCGTCTGGCAATTCGCGCAAGCGTCGAATCGGGGCCCGGCATCTGCGGCGGATGCGGGCGCACTCGTGCTTGCATCCGCTGCCACAACGGCCGGAGCTTGTCGGGCAAAGGACGGCCACGCTCACCGGCACACGGCGGCGAATTGCTGCAAGCGCACAATCCGCTTGCGCAAACACACACTTTGACGCAGCCGACGGACGCGCGAATGCGGCCACGGCCCGTCGCTTCGTTCGTGGGCGCGGTACAACGCAGTCGCCGGACTGCGATCGCTGCCGTCGAACCGCCGCGCTGCCCTCTCCGCGCCGCAGACTCCGTCCTTGAATCACTCCGACGATGCCGCGCCAGGGGACAAGAAATTGCGCCTGGAAGACATCGCCAAGAAGGCCGGTGTTTCGATTTCGACGGTTTCGCGCACTTCGAACGGCGGCGCGCGCGTGAATGCCGAAACCCGCCTGATGATGATCAGCCTGACCCAGCATGCCCGGCACGCCGCGCCCGGCCGTCGGCGCGCTCGCTCGATGCCGGCCAATGCCGCCAGCGACATGCTCGCGATCGGCGCGATGCGCAGGCTGAAGCGCCACGGCCTGCGCATTCCCGAGGATGTGGCGGTGGTCGGCTACGACGACGTCGAGATCTCCACCTACACCCGCCCCACACTCTCGACCGTCCGCCAAGACCCGGTCCAGGCAGGCCGCCTGTTGGTCGCAAAAGCGCTGCTCGCCCACGAGGGACAGAAGCCGACCTCCCAGCGCCTGCCTCTGCGACGCGTAGGGAACCCGTTCGAAGGCCGGCTGGCCAGGAGTTCAACCCAAGCTCGACCGTCACCCGCCCATGCCCCGGCACAAAACGCGTGCGCTCGGCCGCATTCGCCATACGGCGGAGCGCGGACATGCGATAGCTCCGGCATCGTTACCCGGCAGGACGTTGAGTCTGGGAAAGGCCTTGGCCTCGAACGCCGATGAATATCGGCAGCGTCCATCCCGCTGGGATGGAGGACCGCGCGCCCTGCGTGAGGCAGCCGGTCTTTAGAATCTAGTGGTCGGGACGGCCGGATTTGAACCGACGACCCTCTGCCCCCCAGGCAGATGCGCTACCAGGCTGCGCTACGCCCCGACGTGTTGCTAGATCTTTTCCCGAGAAATCCGTTCTCGCGAAATCCGCTCTTGCGAACGGGCGGCAAGTATAGCCGTTGCCGCCGGCAATGGGGAATCGGGAGTGGAGAATCGATGGACCGCGGTGCCGCGTCCGATCCCCCACTCCCGATGCCCGAATCCCGGCGGCCCTTCAGCGGCGCAGCAGTTGCAGGACTTCTTCTAGCTCCATGCGCACCTGCTTGACGATCTGCGAGCTCAGCGCCGATTCGTCCTTCGCCGAGTCGCCTTCCAGGCGCAGGCGCGCACCGCCGATCGTATAGCCCTGCTCGTACAGCAGGCCGCGGATCTGGCGCACCATCAACACCTCGTGGCGCTGGTAGTAGCGGCGGTTGCCGCGGCGCTTGACCGGATTGAGCGTGGGAAACTCGGTCTCCCAGTAACGCAGCACGTGCGGCTTGACGTCGCACAGCTCGCTGACCTCACCGATGGTGAAGTAGCGCTTCGCCGGGATCGGCGGAAGTTCTCGGTTACTGCCCGGGTCAAGCATGCTCGCCTCCGCTGTAGGCTTCGACGCGTTCCTTCAGTTTCTGGCCCGGACGGAAGGTCACCACCGTACGCGCCGAAATCGGGATCTCCTCGCCGGTCTTCGGGTTGCGACCGGGCCGCTGGTTCTTGCGGCGCAGATCGAAATTGCCGAACCCCGACAGCTTGACCTGCCGTCCCTGCTCCAGAGCCTCGCGCAACGCATCGAAGAATGCGTCGACGAACTCCTTGGCCTCGCGCTTGTTCAGCCCGACTTCGTCGAACAACCGCTCCGCCATTTCCGCTTTCGTTAGTGCCATTTTGTCCTCTGCGCGACGCCCGGGCTGGGACCGGAGCCGCAATCGCCACACGCCTCGCGAGTACTCACGTGCGCAACCGGGCGCCGTGTTCGCGTTCCACCGCTGCCGTCACTTCGGCCACGACCGCGTCCACATCCCGATCGGTCAGGGTGCGCGATTCATCCTGCAGAATCAAGCCCATAGCGAGACTCTTGAATCCGGTTTCCACGCCCTTGCCCTGGTAGCGGTCGAACAGGACCAGCTCGCGCAGGCTGGGGCCGGCGGCCGCCTGAACGGTGGCCTGGATGGCCGACCACGCCACCGATTCGGCGACGATGAAGGCCCGATCGCGGCGCACCGAGGGGTACTTGGACAAGGCCGCGGCCCTGGGGATGGCGCGCTCGACCAGCGGCGCCAGGTCCAGCTCGAAGGCGACCACGTCCTGATCGAGGTCCAGCGCCTTGAGCAGACGCGGATGCAGCTGGCCGATCCAGCCCAGGCGGCGCTCGGCGCCGCCGTCGACCCGGTAGACATCGGCCGAGCGGCCCGGGTGGGCCCAGGGCTGCTGCGACGGACGGTAGTCCAGGCGCGCACCGGCGGCAGCGGCCAGGCTGTCGAGGTCGCCGCGCAGGTCGTGGAAACCGACCGGGCGCGCGCTGGCGCCCCATTGCTCGGCCTGGACATCGCCGCAGACCGCCGCGGCGATGCGCTGGGTTTCCAGCGGCGAAGCGGCCGGATTGGCACGGAACACGTTGCCGAGCTCGAACAGGCGCACGCGCGCCTGCTGGCGCGAGGCGTTGCGGGCCAGGGCTGCGACCAGCCCCGGCAGCAGCAGGGTGCGCATCACGCCGAGTTCGGCGCTGAGCGGGTTGGCCAGCGGCACCGCGCCCTCGCCGGCCTGCCACAGCGCCAGCCAGGCGGCGTCGACGAAGGCGTAGTTGACTGCTTCCAGATAATCGCGCGCGGCCAACTGGCGGCGCACGGTCGCGGCATCGACGCGGGTCTCGCTCGGAGCGACCAGGCGCGCGGAACCGGCCGGCAAGGTGGTCGGGATCCGGTCGTAACCGTGGATGCGGGCGATTTCCTCGATCAGGTCTTCCTCGATCGCGATATCGAAGCGTCGGCTCGGCGGCGTCACCCGCCAGCCGTCGTCGCTGGCTTCGACGGTCAGGCCGAGCGCACCGAGGATGCGCTCGACTTCGGCGTCGGCCACGGTCAGCCCCAGCACACGCGCCAGGCGCGCGCGTCGCAGCCTGACCGGTTGCGGATGCGGCAAATGCTCCGGCAGCGCCGACTCGCTCAGCGGCCCCGGGGTGCCGCCGGCGATGTCGAGGATCAGACGGGTCGCGTATTCGATGGCGATGCGCGGCAACTCGGGATCGACGCCGCGCTCGAAACGGTGGCCGGCATCGGTGTGCAGGCCGAGCTTGCGGCCGCGGCCAATGATCGCGGCCGGGGCGAAATGCGCGGCCTCCAGGAACACGTTGCGGGTCGCATCGGTGACCCGGCTGTCGAAGCCGCCCATGATGCCGCCGAGGGCGATTACGCGCTGCGCGTCGCCGCTGCCGTCGGTGATCGCCAGGAACGACTCGTCGAGGCTCACGGTCTGGCCGTTGAGCAACTGGGTGGTCTCGCCGGCACGGGCATGGCGCACGCCGACCGGCCCCTGCAGGGTGTCGCGGTCGAAGGCATGCATGGGCTGGCCGATTTCGAGCATCACGTACTGGGTGACGTCGACCAGCAGCGAGACCGGACGCACGCCGCTGCGGCGCAGGCGCTCGGCCATCCACACCGGGGTCGGCGTGGTCGCGTCGAGGCCTTCGATCACGCGGCCGCAATAGCGCGGCACGTCGGCGCCGGCGTCGAGCTCGACCTGCAGGCTCGCGGCGATGGCGGCCTCGATCGGCGCGACCTGCAACGGGCTCACCGCACTGCTGGTGGCCGCGGCGACGTCGTAAGCGATGCCGCGCACGCTGAAGCAATCGGCGCGGTTCGGGGTCAGCTTGATCTCGATGCTGGCATCGGGCAGCGCGAGATATTGCGCCAGCGGCGTGCCGACCGGGGCGTCGGACGGCAGTTCGAGCAGGCCCGAAGCATCCGGGTCGACGCCGAGTTCCTTGGCCGAACACAACATGCCGAAGGACTCGACGCCGCGCAGCTTGGCCGCCTTGATCGCCAGGCCGCCGGGCAGCGAGGCGCCCACCGTGGCCAAGGGCGCGATCAGGCCGGCGCGCGCATTGGGCGCGCCGCAGACGATCTGCACGATGCCGTGGCCGGTATCGACCTGGCAGACCTGCAGGCGGTCGGCTTCGGGATGCTTCTCGGCGCTGACGATGCGGGCGACGACCACGCCGTCCAGCGATTCGCCCAGGGCGACGACTTCTTCGACTTCGAGGCCGATCGCGGTCAACGTCGCAGCGAGCTGCTCACGCGTGGCGGTGGTCGGCACATGCTGACGCAGCCAGTTTTCGGAGAATTTCATGGGAGGCCGGGAATCGGGAATAGGGAATGGGGAATCGGACGGCGCTACGCGGGTCGGGGTGGGAGTGTGGGAATCGGAGCTCTCGCTCTTACGATTCCCTATTCCCCATTCCCGATTCCCGCCTCAAGCAAACTGCTTGAGAAACCTGACATCGTTCTCGAAGAAACTGCGCAGGTCGTCGACGCCGTAGCGCAGCATGGTCAGGCGCTCCACGCCCATGCCGAAGGCATAGCCGGTGTAGCGCTCCGGGTCGATGCCGACATTGCGCAGCACGTTCGGATGGACCATGCCGCAGCCCAGCACTTCCAGCCAGCGGGTGCTGCCGTCGGGCTGCTGCCAGGCGATGTCGACTTCGGCCGAGGGCTCGGTGAAGGGGAAATAGCTCGGGCGGAAGCGCATCTCGAAATCGCGCTCGAAGAACGCGCGCACGAATTCGGCCAGGGTGCCCTTGAGGTCGGCGAAGCTGGAGTGTTCGTCGATCAACAGGCCTTCGCACTGGTGGAACATCGGCGTGTGGGTCTGGTCGCTGTCGCTGCGATACACCTTGCCGAGCGCGATCATGCGCAGCGGCGGTTTGTTCTGCAGCATGTAGCGCACCTGCATGCCCGAGGTATGGGTGCGCAACAGGCGCGCGACGCCGGCCTCGTCGGGTGCGAAATAGAACGTGTCGTGCATCGCCCGCGCCGGGTGATGCGGCGGGAAGTTCAGGGCTTCGAAGTTATGCCAGTCGTCCTCGATCTCGGGACCGTCGGCGAGCTCGAAACCGAGGCGGCCGAAGATGTCCGCCATGCGCTCCATGGTGCGGCTGACCGGGTGCAGGCCGCCGCGCGCGGCGTCGACGCCGGGCAGGGTCACGTCGATGGTTTCCGACGCCAGCCGCGCATCGAGCGCGGCATCGTCGAGCGCGATCTTGCGCTCGCCCAATGCGGCGGTCAGCGCGTCGCGCGCCTTGTTGATCGCTTCGCCGGCAGCCTTGCGTTCTTCGGCCGGCAGGGTGCCGAGCTGCTTGAGCTGGGCGGTGACGCTGCCGGACTTGCCGAGCAACGAAACGCGCAGCGCTTCGATCGCATCGGAAGACGCCGCCGCGGCGATCTCGTCCAGCGCCTGTCGGGTCAGTGCTTCGATTCCACTCATCGCCTTTCCAATCTCTTAGCGCCCGACGCGGATGTCGCCGGGCATCGTCCTCGGACCGTCGCTGCGGCGAACAACCGGACCCCGCTGGCGGTGGCGCTGTCGGGAACCGAAGCGCGGCGACCGCAAGAACGGATGGATTCGGCTTTGACCGAGCGACGAGCGGTACAGCAGCCTGCCGTTGCCGCGAACAAACCGCGGTAGCGACCGGATCGAACGACCCCGCCGGAAACCCGCCGCGGAATCCGACGATGGATCCGAAAGCAGGGCCTGGGAACGGGGCCCAGAAACGACAATGGGGAAGGACTTGCGCCCTTCCCCATGCCTTAACCTTGTGCCCACGTCGCGAACCTCGTGCATCGGCACTCGGCTCGGACGGGGAATGAAGCAGGTTACGCCGCGAGCGCGCTCTTCGCCTTTTCGGCCAGCGCCGCAAAACCCTTCGCGTCGTGCACGGCGATATCCGCCAGCACCTTACGGTCGAGGGTGATGCCGGCCTTCAGCATGCCGTTGATGAAACGGCTGTAGCTCAAGCCGTTGATGCGGGCCGCCGCATTGATGCGGGTGATCCACAGCGAACGGAAATTGCGCTTCTTCTGCTTACGACCGATGTAGGCGTACTGCAGAGCCTTCGTGACCGCCTGCTTGGCGACGCGGAAGACCTTGCGGCGGGCGTTGTAGTAGCCCTTGGCCTGCTTCAGGATTTTCTTGTGACGGGCTCGTGCCGTTACACCACGCTTAACTCGTGCCATTTTCTATTCTCCTCACAAATACGGAAGCATGCGGTCCAGACGGCCAGCGTCCTCGGCACGAACGTGGTTCGTCTGCCGCAGGTTGCGCTTACGCTTGGTCGCTTTCTTGGTGAGGATGTGGCTCTTGTTGGCGTGGCCGCACTTGTACTTGCCGGAAGCGGTCTTCCGGAAGCGCTTGGCTGCCGCCCGATTGGTCTTGATCTTGGGCATTGCGATGTCCTTTCGGAGGTTTATGTCACTGGCCTGGGCGGTGGCACCGATGCGCGCAATGCGCTGGCCACTCTTTCCGTCCTGCCCTTGCCGGCTTGTAAGTCGTTGATCTGAAACGAATCTACGACAGGTCCGTGATGCTGCATACAACAACCCCGGCGAACCGGGCCGCATAGTATGCGCGAGGCCGGAAGCTTACGCAAATCAGCGGCTTACGAGGCTCGGTTCGCGGCCGGGCCGGCAGGCCGGCGATGCCTGGCCACAGGGCCGGGACGGGGCCCGGCCAGGGCCGAATGCGCGAAACCTCCGCGCCGGCCCGCGGCCCGATCTTCGATGCGGCCGTCGATGCGGGCCGTCGTGCGGCGAGCGCCGCAGCCGCTGTGCGGGGGCGATCGACACGGTTCGCAGCGCCGGTTCGCGGCGCTACGAAGAAGGGCCGCTTTCGCGGCCCTGTGCAGGCTTACTGCTTTTTCTTCGGCGCGATCATCATGACCATCTGCCGCCCTTCCAGTCGCGGACGCGACTCGACGACGATGTCCTCGCCCAGGTCGGCCTCGATCCGGGCCGCCATCTCGCGACCGAGTTCCTGATGGCTCATCTCGCGGCCACGGAAACGGATGTTGACCTTGACCTTGTCGCCCTCTTCCAGAAAACGGCGCATGTTGCGCAGCTTGATCTGGTAGTCGCCTTCGTCGGTCACCGGACGGAACTTGAGTTCCTTGATTTCGACCTGCTTCTGCTTCTTTTTGGCCGCATTGGCCTTCTTCTGCAGTTCGAACTTGTACTTGCCGAAGTCCATGATGCGGCAGACCGGCGGATCGGCATTCGGCTGAATCTCGACAAGATCCAGCGCCTCGTCCTCGGCCATGCGCAAGGCTTCGTCGCGCGTAAGCACGCCGATCATTTCGCCATCGCTGCCGATCACGCGTACGCGCGGTACGCGGATCTCGTTGTTCTTACGATTCGGCTTCTCGGGGGTACTGATTGTTGCAATCTCCAAAGTGGATACGCTGTTTGCGCATCGGGCCGTCCCGGGCTCGGACCGGGACGGGATCTGTACGAGCTGCGCGCGGTTAGCCGACGTTCTCGCCGTTCAAACGCGAAGCGAACTCGGCGACGGTCATCGTCCCCAGGTCCTCCCCACCCCGCGTACGCACCGCAATCATGCCATTGTCCTTCTCGCGGTCGCCGGCCACAAGCAGGTACGGCACGCGCTGCAGCGTGTGCTCGCGAATCTTATAGCCGATCTTTTCGTTCCGCAAATCCGACTGGACCCGGAACCCTTGATTTGCAAGGAGTTTCCGGACTTCGTCCACATAATCGGCCTGGGCGTCGGTGATGTTCATCACGGTGGCCTGAACCGGGGCCAGCCAGGCCGGGAACTGGCCGGCGTGGTGCTCGATCAGGATGCCGATGAAACGCTCCATCGAGCCGACGATGGCCCGGTGCAGCATGACCGGGGTGCGGCGCTGGCTGTTCTCGTCGACGTATTCCGCGCCCAGCCGGCCCGGCATCATGAAGTCGACCTGCATCGTGCCCAGCTGCCAGGTCCGGCCGATCGCGTCCTTGAGGTGGTATTCGATCTTGGGGCCGTAGAAGGCGCCCTCGCCCGGCAGTTCCTGCCATTCGACCCCGCAGGCGCCCAGGGCGCTGCGCAGGGCCGCCTCGGCCTTGTCCCAGGTGGCGTCGTCGCCCAGGCGCGAGTCCGGGCGCAGGGCGATCTTGATCTGGATGTCCTCGAAGCCGAAATCGCCGTACACCGCCAGGGCCTGGCGGTGGAACGCGGTGACCTCGGACTCGATCTGGTCTTCCAGGCAGAACACGTGGCCGTCGTCCTGGGTGAAGCCGCGCACGCGCAGGATGCCGTGCAGCGCGCCGGAGGGCTCGTTGCGATGGCAGGAGCCGAACTCGCCGTAGCGGATCGGCAGGTCGCGGTAGCTGTGCAGGCCCTGGTTGAACACCTGGACGTGGCCCGGGCAGTTCATCGGCTTGACCGCGTAGGTGCGCTTCTCCGACTCGGTGAAGAACATGTTCTCCTTGTAGTTGTCCCAGTGGCCGGACTTCTGCCACAGCGACACGTCGAGGATCTGCGGGCAACGCACTTCGCCGTAGCCGCTGTCGCGGTAGACGCGGCGCATGTACTGCTCGACGACCTGCCAGATCGACCAGCCCTTCGGGTGCCAGAACACCAGGCCCGGCGCCTCTTCCTGCAGGTGGAACAGGTCCTGCTGCTTGCCGATGCGGCGATGGTCGCGCTTCTCGGCTTCCTCGATACGCTGGATGTAGGCCGCCAGCTGCTTCTTGTCGGCCCAGGCAGTGCCGTAGACGCGCTGCAACTGCTCGTTCTTGGAGTCGCCGCGCCAGTACGCGCCGGAAATGCGGGTCAGCTTGAAGGCCTTGAGGAAACGCGTGTTCGGCACGTGCGGGCCGCGGCACATGTCGACGTATTCCTCGTGGTAGTACAGGCCCATCGCCTGCTCGTCGGGCATGTCCTCGACCAGGCGCAGCTTGTAGTCCTCGCCGCGCGACTGGAACACCGAGATGACCTCCTCGCGCGGCGTGACCTTCTTGATCACGTCGTAATCCTTGTCGATCAGCTGGACCATGCGCTGCTCGATCGCGGCCAGGTCCTCGGGCGTGAACGGACGCTCGTACCAGATGTCGTAATAGAAGCCTTCGTCGATGACCGGGCCGATCACCATCTTGGCGGTCGGGTACAGCTGCTTGACCGCGTGCCCGACCAGGTGGGCGCAGGAATGGCGGATGATCTCGACGCCTTCCGGGTCCTTGGGGGTGATGATGCGCAGCTTGGCGTCGTGATCGATGCGGTCGCTGGCGTCGACCAACTTGCCGTCGACCTCGCCGGCCACGGTGGCCTTGGCCAGGCCGGCGCCGATCGAGGCGGCGACGTCCATGACGGACACGGGATGTTCGAATTCGCGGCGGCTGCCGTCGGGGAGCGTAATGGCGATCATGGCGGGGTCTTCGTAGGCTCGAGCGTTGGTGAGTGACCGCCCCAGCCGGCAGCGCCCCTTGCGAGGGCGGATCTGCGGCGGCGGCAGCGACCCGGAATCGGGAGTCGGTGCGAAACAAACAGCGGGGAGCGGCGAAACCGGTGGGATCGCCCGACGGGCAACCCCGGATCGGGCAGCGCCAGTGGAGACGCCGACAAGCCGGCGGCAAGAAAAAAGCGCCACGAAGGCGCCTGCATCTGCGGGGCCTCGGGCGATTCAGCGATGGGCGCGGGTAGTGTCCATGTCGCACGCTAGGCCGGCGGTTCGCGCGGGCCACCTCGGGTTCGGGAACGGCCCAGTGCCGATCCAGACAGCAATAGTTGGGGACGCGGGCAGCCAAGTCAACGGCGACAGGCCGGCCGGCTCAGCAGATCCGAGCCCAGCCGGGCCGGCGCCGGTGAATCAACGCCGGGAATCCTGCCACTGCTCCGCGAAGCGGCGTGCCGCCGTGGAGGAAATATGGTCGTCGTCCCAATACAGCGAGAACCCGTCTCGCAGGACGCCGCAGGACTCTGCGCTGCAGAAGTAGGCCTCCGGGTCGACCACCTGCACGTTCGGGTAAGTCGCCGCCACGGCATAGAGCAACCTGCGCGACCGCTTGGTGCGCGCCGCATAGTGCGCCCTGGGTTCGGCGCAGGATTGCAGCTTGCCGAGATCGATGCACTGCTGCGCGCGTGCGGCGAGCTCGGGAGTCGGGCCCATGATCAAAACGCGCTCGGCCAGCCCGCTCGCGATCGCCATGGTTTTCATGAACGCGCTCTCGAATTCCGCCGCGCGCGCATCGCCGAGGAACGACGACCATCGCGCGGCGACGATCAACGTGTGCGGCCGGGACCGCCCGAGATACGCCAGCGCCATTCGATTCGAGGCCTCGCAAGCCGGCGCCTTCGACTCGTATCCCTTGACGCCGGCGAACCCCAATGCCGGACCGCAAGAATCGCGAGTGATGTTGATGGCGGCGCGATCGGCGATCTCCCAGGCGAACGGCTGCCATGCCAAGGCATGAGAATCGCCCCATATCACCGTATCGATCGCCTCGCCGGACGAGGCGCACACCGGATCGGGAGCCGCCGGCACCGGCGACGAACTGCTGGCATGGCAAGTCGCCATATTCTCGGGGCGGTCGCGCGACGCGCGCGCACCGGCGCCCTTGCCGTTATCGATATAGCCGACTAACCCTAATAGCCCCATGGCGAGCGCGGCCGATATCGCAGTACCTGCACTAATCGTCCGGACCGGGCCGGCGCCGACCATGCCGCGAAAGGGCCGTTCGATCCAGCGATAACTGAGCCAGGCCAAGACGATGGCGGCGAAGACCAGCCCTGCCTTCAGCTCGGGCGACATCGCTCCGATGCTTCCAGCCTTGGCGATCGCCAACAACGGCCAATGCCACAGGTACAGCGAATACGAGATCAAGCCGACGAATACCATCGGGCGTGCGCGCAACAGGGCACCCGCAGCCCCCAAACGGCCATCGACATGGATGCTCCACAGGATCAAGGCTGCGCCGGCGACGGCGGGCAGCGCGCCGAGCCCAGGGAAGCGCCCCGGCAGAAACGCCACGAACAACGAGATCACCGCCAGGGCCACGCCCGCGTAACAGGCAAGCAGCGCTCCCCTGCCCGTTCGCATCGGCGACATCGCGACCAGACCGCCGGCCGCCAGCTCCCAGAATCGCGTCGGCATCTGATAGAAGGCCGCGTCGTTGCCGGCGCCGATGAGGCGCTCGGCCGCGACCAAGGAGGCCGTCGCCAGGCACAAGGTCAGTGCGATCATCCACGGCCGCCGCAGCCGCAGCAGGCCCAGCAACAGCAGCGGCCAAAGCAGGTAGAACTGCTCCTCCACGCCCAGCGACCACAAATGCAGCAAAGGCATGGCGCCGGAGTCGGCGTCGAAGTAGCCGCCGGTTCGCGACTGGAAGAAGAAATTCCCGACGAAGAGCAAGCTGGCCGCGCCCGATTGCGCCACGGTGCGCTGATCGTCCGGAGATGGCACATACAGCGCCGTCGCGACGACGGTCGCGATGCATACGACGATCAGCGCCGGCAGCAGCCGCCGCGCTCTGCGCGCATAGAATCCGAGAAAATCCAGGCGCTTCCGCTCGTCCCATTCGCGCAACAACAGGCGGGTGATCAGGTAACCCGATATCGCGAAAAAGATATCGACTCCGACGAAGCCGTTGTCGAGCAGCGGCACCCCGGCGTGATAGAGCACTACGCCGATCACCGCGATCGCACGCAGACCATCGATTTCCGGACGATAGGCCGGCATGCCCGGACCCGGATGGCGATCCGCTCTCATACCCATCAGTTCGTCGAATTCGCCATGACCAGCCCCGCCCCGGACCGCGCCGGAGCTCCCGAGTTTCGCGATTGCCACGGCCAGACCGGCCGGCCGGATTCCCCATGAGCCACGCGGCAATGCGTGGCGCACACATCCTATCGCCGCACGCCCGGCCGCGCCAAAAAACAGAAAGGCCCGGCTTGCGCCGGGCCTTTCGTCACCGAATTGGTGGGCGGTACAGGGTTCGAACCTGTGACCCCTACCATGTCAAGGTAGTGCTCTACCGCTGAGCTAACCGCCCGTCGCCGTATTGCCCGAAACCTTCTGCAAACTCCCCGGCGAGGGGCGCGCAGTGTAGCCCAGCCTGCGACGGCGAGCAACCGTTTTTCGTTTCGGCCGAGCAGGCCGCCCTCATGCCGCGAACCCGGCGTCCTTGAGCCGGCGCAACTGGTCGCGCACCGCCGCGGCCTCCTCGAACTCCAGATCGCGGGCGTGCTGGTACATCTGCTGCTCCAGGGCCTTGATCCGGGCGGCGAACTGGGACGGGCTGAGCGCGGCGTAATCGGCGGCCTCGTCGGCGACCTTGCGCCCCTTGCCGCGGGCTTTGAGGCCGTCCGGATCGACGCGCGCGCCTTCCATGACGTCGACGATGGTCTTGCTGACCGACTTTGGGGTGATGCCGTGCTCGGTGTTGTACTCGACCTGCTTGTGGCGACGGCGGTCGGTCTCCTCGATCGCCTTCTGCATCGAGTTGGTGACGCGATCGGCGTACAGGATCGCCTTGCCGCGCAGGTTGCGCGCGGCGCGGCCGATGGTCTGGATCAGCGAACCGGCCGAACGCAGGAAGCCTTCCTTGTCCGCGTCGAGGATCGCTACCAGCGATACCTCGGGCATGTCCAAGCCCTCGCGCAGCAGGTTGATGCCGACCAGCACGTCGAACTTGCCCAGGCGCAGGTCGCGGATGATCTCGACGCGCTCGACGGTGTCGATATCCGAATGCAGGTAGCGCACCTTGACCCCGTGCTCGGCGAGATACTCGGTGAGGTTCTCCGACATCCGCTTGGTCAGGGTGGTGATCAGCACGCGGTCGCCCATCGCGACCCGCTCGCGAATCTCGCCGAGCACGTCGTCGACCTGGGTCGCGACCGGGCGGATCTCGACCTGGGGATCGATCAAGCCGGTCGGGCGCACGACCAGTTCGGTCACCTGCCCTTCCGACTTGCGCAGCTCGTACGGCCCCGGCGTCGCCGAGACGAAGATCGAGCGCGGCGAGCGGCCTTCCCACTCTTCGAACTTCAAGGGCCGATTGTCGAGCGCCGACGGCAGGCGGAAACCGAACTCGACCAGGGTTTCCTTGCGCGAGCGGTCGCCTTTATACATCGCGCCGATCTGCGGAATGGTCACGTGGGACTCGTCGATGACCAGCAGAGCGTCCGGCGGCAGATAATCGAACAGGCACGGCGGCGGTTCGCCCGGCATGTGCCCGCTCAAGTGCCGCGAGTAGTTCTCGATGCCGTTGCAATAGCCGACCTCGGCCAGCATCTCCAGGTCGAACTGGGTGCGCTGGGCCAAGCGCTGGGCTTCGACCAACCGGTTCTGGGCGTAGAGCAGCTCCAGCCGTTCGCGCAGCTCGTCCTTGATCGTTTCGATCGCATCGAGCACCGTGCGCCGCGTCGTCACGTAATGCGAGCCGGGATAGATCGTGTACCGCGGGACCTTGCTCAAGGTTTCGCCGGTCAGCGGGTCGAACAGGGTCAGGTTCTCGATCTCGCCGTCGAACAGCTCGACCCGCAGGGCCTCCGAGTCGCTTTCGGCCGGGTGCACGTCGATGACCTCGCCGCGCACGCGGTAGGTCGCACGGCGCAGCTCGGTGTCGTTGCGGGTGTACTGCATTTCGGTGAGGCGACGGATCAGCTCGCGCTGGTCGATACGCTCGCCACGGACCATGTGCAGGACCATGCGGAAGTATTCGTTCGGGTCGCCGAGGCCGTAGATCGCCGACACGGTGCAGACGATGATCGCGTCGCGCCGCTCGAGCAGGGCCTTGGTCGCCGACAGGCGCATCTGCTCGATGTGCTCGTTGACCGAGCTGTCCTTCTCGATGAAGGTGTCGCTCGAGGGCACGTAGGCCTCGGGCTGGTAGTAATCGTAGTAGCTGACGAAGTACTCGACCGCGTTGTGCGGAAAGAACGCCTTGAACTCGCCGTACAGCTGCGCGGCGAGGGTCTTGTTCGGGGCCATGACCAGGGTCGGCTTCTGCACCGCCTGGATCACGTTGGCGACCGTATAGGTCTTGCCCGAGCCGGTCACGCCGAGCAGGGTCTGCTGGGCCAGGCCGTTGTCGAACCCCTGGATCAGGCGCTCGATGGCCTGCGGCTGATCGCCCGCGGGCGAATAAGGCGCGACCAGCTGGAAACCGGGGGACTGCTGACTGTCGTCCATCATGCGACCCGAGCGTTGCGAGTCGTCCAGTTTAGCCAAGTCGGTCGCAGCGGGTGCGACCGGTGCCCCCAACGGCGAAGGCCCGCTCCAGGAGCGGGCCTTCGAGGGCGTCCGAACTACCGGCACTCGAAGATCAATTCAGGTTCCAGCATTCTTTCCGCGGAGCATCGTTTGGCGTTTTCACACCGGTATTGGTAAGCCCGAGTGTGCCGCACTTGTCCTTGTCCTGGCCGGTACTGGCGCTCGGCACGGCCTGTAAGCTGAATGCACTGGCGCTGGGCGCCCCGTTCAAAGAAATCGTGTATTGGGGCGTATCCGCCCCTTGTGGAGACTTGGTCGGTGCGCCGATCACGGCCAAATCCGCTCCGACATAGGTATTTCGCATCGTGTAGAAACGTTCCATTGCCTGAGCCGCTTCGGCCAAGTCGGCCTTGGCTTGGCCGCGACGGCTCTTGCGCACGCTGTCCTGATAGGCCGGCACCGCGATGCCGGCCAGGATGGCGACGATGGCCACCACGACCATCAACTCGATCAGCGTGAAACCCCGCTGCAGGCGCTGTGCCGCTTTCGCAAACTGCTGCTTCATGTCGGTTCCTCGTTATCGGATCTGGCGCCAGGACTGGCGGCCGCAGGGTCGGGGCAGATAGATAGGCTGTGACCCGGAGGTCTGCACCATCACCGAGCACTTCGAAGCAACCGCTTGAGCGATCTGCTCGTCGGTCGCAGTAACCGGCAGGATATCGGTCTTAGGCGTCGCCACCACTGCGATGTCCTTGACCGGCGCCGAACCCTTGCCGCTCGCCTGGCCCTTCAGCTTGACCGCGCCGACCTTGTCGCCGAAACGATTGCCAGTCGCCGAGCCGACGCGCGCATTGGCCAAACCGCCCGCGCCGCTGAGTGCATCCAAGCCGTACAGCCAGTTGTTGCCGTCGGTCGAACAACCGTCGGCGCTGTTCGGATCGTAGGTCGGGAAGAACAAGATGCCGTTCTGCAGGCGTGGATTGCCAATGAAGCGCTCGCCTTTCGCGACCGGATTGCCGGTGCCCGCGCTGTCCACGCCGAGATTGATGTACCACCCCTTCTTGGTGGCATCCAGACGACTGTCCGTCATATAGCGCAGCATCGCACCAGAGGAGTCCCTCTCCTCTTTGATGAACTGCGCCTGCAATTCGCTGCGGCCGGCGACGACCGCGCCCCGGTCGATAATGCCGTAAACGCTCTGCATCGCCTTGTCGCTGGGGTCGTCGCTGAACGAGAAGCTGCCGGTACCGAACAGCACCATGACGTCGTTGCCGACCGTGGTGACTTCGAGGCCGCCGAGGATCGGCTGGCGCAAGGCATAGTCGTCCTTGTAGCGCGCGATGAACAGCGGCTTGCCGCCGAGGGCGACCGAATTGTCGCGCAGGTCGAACTTCCAGACCGCACCGTTGAGATCGCCGGCATACACGGTGTCTGCGAAACCGTCGCGAACCTGAGTGGTACCGGTACCTTGATAGCGGTCGATCACGACGACATTGCCGAGACCATTCTTAGTCCGGGTCGGCAGGGTACCGCTGGTCTCGGTGGCGGTGATCCGGGTCACCTTGCCGTCGGCGATGTCGACCAGGAACAGCACGGCCTTGCCGTTGACGCTGTCGTAACCGTTGCCGAAGATCGCCTTCCACTTGATCGCACCGCCGGCTTCCTTGACCGGCACGATCGCGATCTTGCCGAGCACGCTGCCGATGTCCTTGCCGCCGTTGGCGTCGCTAACCTTGTCGTTGATCTCCCACAGCACGTTCAAGGAGGTCTGGTTCGTCACATCCAGTGCGAACACGCCACGGCCACCGGCGCCGACACTGGCTGCCACCACGGTCTTCCAGGCACTGCCGTCGTGCGCGTCGGATACCGTCACCAGGCCGTCGACGTAGTAACGGTGCTGGAACACCTGGTCGTTACGGTCCGCGGCGACATAAGGGAACAACAGATTGCCCATATGGCCCACCGACGTAGCCGGGATGTAGGCGAAAGCCTCCTTACCGTTGGAACCGTCGAAAGCGTGGAACATGCCGTCGTTCGCGCCGACATAGACGAACGGCTCGCGAGTGCTGGTGCGCTTGGTCGTCAAATAATTGGCGTAGTTCAGCACGTCGCCGGTCGCACCGTCCGCGCTGCGCAAGCCGCGATAACCGTAATCGTCGCCCTTCGCGGAGATAATCGGAGTCGAATTGACGATGTCGCCGAGCAGGGTCGTACGCTTGCGCAACTTGCCGCCGTCATTGGCCCTGTCGCCGCGCAGGTAGGCCACCGCCTCGGCGCCGGTCACGCCGCCGACGATACGGTTGAACTTGCCCGCACAATTCTGCAATGCATCGGCGCACAACGCGGTCTGTACCGCGGCATCGGTAGCGCCCAATGCGGACGCGGCGAAATCGACTACGGTCGGCTTGACGTTGCCGCCCGCGGTCGTTCCGAACCTGACCGTACGACCCGCCGAATTGATCTGACTGGCAGCTTCCCACTTGGTGGTGAAGGTGATGGTGCCGGTGATGGGATTGTTCTGCGCGGTATACGCGGTCAAGCGGCTGAACCAGTCGGTGCCGCTGTTCGCCGACTCATAAGTCGGTTCGACCGATAAGGTATTGCTACCGACACGGGAACCGCTCAGACCGATCGTGCCCGAAGGCGTCGCGCCGCCGCCGACCGAAGCCAGGATCTCGCGCATGGCCGAGGTAATGTCGGCGGGGGTGCTGGCATTGATAAATTTGCCACGCGCGTTCATCGTCGCATGCCAGATCTCGTCCACGGTGCTCGGGGCGTCGTTCTGATAGGCGCGCCAGGCAGGGTATCCGGCCGGCGTGTACGGATCCGGCGTGTTCGTGACCGGGTTGTAGGTCTTCCCGTAGATGTCGCCCTTGGCGCCAAGCGTGATCCCATAGAAATTCATGTGGGGATCGGTACGACAATCGAGCTTGGGATCGTTCGGCGTGGTCTTGCAGGCCTCAGGCACCGGCACCATGCCCAAGCCCAAATCGCTGCGCAACCTTGCTTTGTAATACTTGGCCGCGATATCCGCCAGCGTATCGGCGTGGCCGTCGGCGAGCGGCGCCGGCATATCGGCATCCAGACTACCTACGCTCGGGCCGCCGTCGTTGCTGTAGCCGTCGGTGAACAGCATGCCTGCATTGATCTGGCAGCCGAACCTGATCGGAGCCTTGTCCTTGAGGGGATTGTCCGGGTCTTGCGGGTCCCGCTCCTTTCCGCGCATGAATTGCTCGCCGATATGCTGGACAGCCCAACGGTTCGGCGTATTACCGTCCGCCTTCAAGGTCAACAAATCGGTCGTATAGAGCGCCGCCTTATCCGTCGCGACCGACATATCGCGCATGGTGACTTTCGGATAGTTTCGCGTATCCAGATCGCTGTTGATCGTGAACATGCCGACGCGCATCTTCTCGGTCCTCTCGAGAGATTGCGTCATTGCGGCTTTCATCGCGCGATTGCGGTTGCCGTAGAAACTGAACCAATTGGCGAAGTTCTGCAGCGCCGCGTCGAACTTGGTCTGAGAAGAGAAATTATCTTTATGGATCTTATAGCGGTACAGGCTGCACCCACTACCGCAAGCATTCACCGCCTCTGGAGCAGCGCCGGTATAACCCCACGCGGCACCGGCCGTAGCAGACTTGAGATAAACCACCGCCGGGTAATACTCCATCGCAACTTCGCAGTTGCCGGTCATGGTCAACGCCGAATTCAACGTGCGCCACGCCCCTCCGCCGGTCAGCCCGCCGCAGTTATTGTCCTGCCAGGTCCGATAGACCGTGCCAGTAGGCAAGGTCGTGCCTCGCGGAATATAGAAGTAATCGTCGCGGGTCGCGTTCGAACGCCAATTCGAGGCAAGACTGATCGTCGGGCTGGCGAGGTCGGGATCGACACGGGTAGCGGCCGTACTGGCCTGCGGATAGTCGACGATCTCATTGGCGCCGTTTGGCCGCTTCCAAGGCGTATAGGTCACCAGCGGATTGAAGTAGGCAGGATTGACGTCCGGCGAACGTGCAAAACCGAAGTTATCGATCGGCGCGATCGCGCGGCGTTCGGCGGTACCGATGCGGTAGCCGGCCGACGGGATGTTGTGGTGGAAATTGTCGAGGTCGAAGCTATCGCTCTGAGTGCGCGGGCGGGCGCTGGCCCCGGTGCCGATGAAATAGCCGTTGGTCGCCGCCGCATCGTTCTCCCAGAACGCCGCGCCGTCCTTGCCCGGGAACAGGGTCTGGAACCTCATCGAGCCCGAATCGTCGACCGCCATGATGAAGGCCGGCGGCACCGTGATCGAAGAATTCAACGGCACCTGTGCCAGCGAGCCGCCGGCCTGGATGGCGTTGGCGTTGTAGAGCCAGTAGCCGCCGCCGGCAAGCGCCAGCACGAGCGGAACGGCGATGTATACGCGCGGGGAAGTCATGGCGATACCCTCAGGGCACGAAAATGGTGTCGATGACGGCGTCCGAACCCGGATTAGCGCCGCGATCCACGGCGTAGGCCGTGACTTGGAAAATCAGATTGGTATTTTCGCTGATCGGTGCGGTGCCCATGCCGATGCCGGTGCCGCCGGAGACGCACTCGTCGATGCGACGGGTATAGCTGAGCTTGGCCGGCAGCGGGTTGGCGTACTTGAGCGTCTCCGCCCACGCCGAGGGGTCGAAGCCGGCGGTGCAGACCGATTCGTCCAACTCGATGGACTCGCCGCCGCCGCTCTGCACCTGGCGCTGCAGGTCGCTCTCTTTGCCGCGCGCACGGCCCTCGGCGTTCTGGAACGCCATATTGGTCGAGCGATAGCTGGCGGTCATGCGCTCCTGCAGTCCGGTAACCTGCATTGCGGTGATGCCGATCAACGCGAGCAGGATCAGCATGATCAAGGCTACGTACAGCACCGCGCCCCGCTGAGTGCGGGCCCCGGTAAACGGTCGAGGACGGATCGTATTCATGGCGGGCCTCAATTTCCGTACAGCCGATTGCGCAAGGCGATATTGGTTTCGTACACGGTGCGGTAGCGCTGGTCGTTCGGCAATGTCAGCTGGGTACCGAGCGAGCGCGGCGCGGTCGTGCGTTGCTGCGCCGAAGCCGGGTCGGTGCTGCGGATCAACAGGCCGACCTGCATCCCGCCGACACGCTGCCAGCCGCCGCTGCTGTCGCTGGCCGGCAAGAGTCCCGCCGCCGTACGGACGCCGTCGATGACGCCGGTCGGAGGCTGCGCCGGATCGGTAATCGCGTCCTGCGCAAACAGCAACTGCATGTTCTCGACGCTCTCGACGATTTCCTCCGCGATACCGCCGTCCAGCGATACCGCCGCGGCACCCGGGGCCGCGTTGAAGCGGGCCCGGAACAAGGTCGGTTCCTTCATACCATCGGGCCGAACCTTCAAGCCGATGTAGTAGACGAGGCTCTCGGCGCGATACAGACGCGCCTGGCCGGAAGCGAACGTATCCGACCCGTCGAAACTGATTTGATTGACGCCGCTGCTGCCCACGGTAACGACCTTGGCGCCGGTAACGTCGGCGAGCGCACTGGCTTGGAACAGCACCACCGACCGACAGTCTGCGATGCCGAACAAACCGGGATTTTCGACGGCCTTCGTCAGCACGCCCCATTGTGTCGAATTGACTCGGATGGTCGCGGGATTACCGGTGGTAAAGCCCGTGACCTCGGCGCTCTCGGGCGACAAGAAACGCAGCACCAGGATATCGCTGCCGCGGATCGGCTTCGGGTTCAAGGCGGCAAAAAACTGACTCTCCACTGTGGGCACCCAGTCACCAGCGCTGCCTTCGACCGGGTTAGCCGACAGATTCAAGGTATCCGTGGGCCCACTATTGGCAGCTTCGTACCCACGTACCGAGTAATCGAAACGCAGCGGCAGGCGATCGACGGGGACAGTCGTGTAATTGCTGCGATCGCTGAGGAACAGTTCCCCAAACATCCCGTTTCCGGCATAGAAGTGCGCCTGATCGGAGACACAGCCGAAATGCCCGCTCATGCGCGCATCGCGCTGCAGCGCATCGATCGCGAAACGCGAGCTTTCCTGGGCTCGTGCCAGGCCCTGCGCCATCTGGTAGGAGGCGCGAGAGGCCGAGAAGATCTCCACCAGACCTAGCATCAGCAGGCCGCTCAGCAGCAAAGCCACCATCAGCTCGATCAGCGACAAACCCAGTTGCGGTCGACGGCTCACAGTGCGCTCTCCATCAGGAATTCGGTTCCAGTGCCGCTGACGCCTCTCCAACGCTTGTCGTCGTCCCAAGTTATTAAGATGCTGACGGTCTTGTCGGGGTTGACTTGAACGACCGCCTTGCCGCTCTCGCCCAAGGCCTCGCGCATCCGGCAAGTGAAGGCCGCCTTGCGGTCGTCCGGCGTCACCTTATTGATTTTGGCGCAACTCGCGTTCGCGGTCGCCGACGAAGCGAGGTAGGTCCCGCTGTATTTGGCCGCCAGCAGGCGGTTCGAACGGATATCGTCGAGCAGATCGCTGGAGAGGTTGGTCGCGATGGTGCGCTGGTTTGCGCTCTGCGATAGGCGCAGATTGGTCGTTTGCAGCATCGCCAGGCCGAGCAAGCCCAATCCCAGCACAAGTACTGCGATCAGGACCTCGATCAGACTGAGGCCGCGCTGCGCCCTCACGGACGTCATGCCGGGCGAAAGTCGACGGCTCATGGGCAATATCCCTTGGTCACGCTGACGCGGCCGATGCGGTTGATGTCGAACGAACGCACGTTGCCGGCGCCGACCTTGCAGGTGGCCGCCTTCATGCTGAAAGCAAAATTGGAAACAACCGCGCCGGTGGGCTTCTTTTCGATCGCGCGCCCGCGGTCGTCGAAACCGATCGCGCTGATGGTGCCCATGCTGAGAGCGATTCCTTCCTGCGGCTCGATCACGCGCTTGATTTCCGCCGTGGTGCGCGCGCCGTTGCCGTCCTCGTCGGTCCACACCAGCATGCCGTCGGCCCAGCTCGTCCCGCAATCGGTCCTGGTGTCGTTGCTCGGGCAAACCCAGGATTGACTCTTGCTGCGCACAGCCTCCGCGCGGGCAAGATTGATCGTCGCCAGCATCTGGTTGGTCGCCGTCGACACGCGGTTGGAGCGGATCGATTCGGTAAACGTAGGCAGCGCCAGGGCCAACAGGATCGCAGCGATCCCGATCGTGACCATGAGCTCGATCAGTGTGAAGCCGGCAGCCCGACGCATTGGCATGAGCGGTTCTCTTCCCCAGAGGACATGAGGGATGCTAACAGCGGCTCCTGGCCCCAAATGGCACACTACCGACGAGCGGTCGGGCTGGGTTGGCCAGTGGTTTCGGGGCTGGAAATATCCCGACCTGCGTCACGCCGCAAGCGGCTTCCCGGCAGCCGATGCGCGAAATCCGGACGGGCCGAGCCGGGCCGGGCGGCTCGGCCAGCGCCTTGGGACGGTGTGGCGGCTGGGTCCCTAGGGTTGGCCGACACAGCCGCCCCTGCCTCATCCCTTCGTGCGACCGGCATCCGGAGCGGTCGGCGACTCCTTCCGGACCACCGCGCGGTTTGCCGAGCGCATCGGCCCACGGGCGAAGCGACACTGCACTCCGCCGTCTATCGCATGCTCAGGCATCGAGGCATACGCGCCGAATCTGCGCTCACTCCATCGCGATCGTCGCGAGATGACTTGCGAGCCGAGCTTCGGCGCATTCGTCGACAGGCTCGCTGAACGCCGGGCTTTCCTGGAGAACCGCACAGGAAGCGAACCAACAAAAAAGGCCTCGCATTTCTGCGAGGCCTTCCGGTATTTGGCGCCCGAAGTTGGACTCGAACCAACGACCCCCTGATTAACAGTCAAGTGCTCTAACCGGCTGAGCTATTCGGGCGGGGCTGCATATGATGCTCAATGCCCCGCCCTTCGTCAACACTTCGGAGCGAAATTAACTCAGGTCACGACGCGGTAGCAGGGGCGGTATTCACCGGCGATCTTCATCCGGCGCTGCTCGACGAAGGCCCGCAGCAAGGCATCCAGCGACTGCATCATGTCGTGGTCGCCGTGGATCTCGAACGGGCCGAATTCCTCGATGCGGCGCATGCCGTCCTCCTTGACGTTGCCGGCGACGATGCCCGAAAACGCTCTGCGCAGGTCGGCCGCCAGTTCGTGCGGCTTGCGGCCGTGGTGCAGGTCCAGCGCCGCCATCGCCTCGTGGGTCGGAATGAACGGCTTCTGGAAGGTCAGCGGGATGTCGATCGACCAGTTGAAGAAGAACGAATCCTTGTGCTCGATGCGGTTCTCGCGGACCCGGCGGATGCCGGCGGCCATGCGCTTGGCCACGCGCTCGGGGTCGCCGACGATAATCTCGTAGCGCGAGGTCGCCGCCTCGCCCAGGGTCAGGCGCAGGAAACGGTCGATCTGCTCGAAATACGGGGCCGAGGCGGTCGGGCCGGTCAGGATCAGCGGGAACGGCAGCTCGGCGTTTTCCTCGCGCAGCAGGATGCCCAGCAGGTACAGGATTTCCTCGGCCGTGCCGACGCCGCCCGGGAACACGATGATGCCGTGGCCCATGCGGACGAAGGCCTCCAGGCGCTTCTCGATGTCCGGCATGATCACCAGGTGGTTGACGATCGGGTTCGGCGACTCGGCGGCGATGATGCCCGGCTCGGTGATGCCGATGTAGCGCACGCGGCGCTTGCGCTGCTTGGCGTGGGCGATGGTGGCGCCCTTCATCGGCCCCTTCATCGCGCCCGGGCCGCAGCCGGTGCAGATATCCAGGCCGCGCAGGCCAAGCTCGTAGCCGACTTGCTTGGTGTAGATGTATTCGTCGCGCGAGATCGAGTGGCCGCCCCAGCACACGACCAGGTTAGGGTCGGCCGGGTGCAGGATGCGCGCGTTGCGCAGCAGGCCGAACACCGAGTCGGTGAGGCCGTCGCTGCTGTCGAGGTCGCGGCCACCGCCCTTGTCGAGCTCCATGGCGGTATAGGCCAGGTCGCGGACCACGGCGAACAGCAGTTCGGCGACGCCGCGGATGATCTCGCCGTCGACGAAGGCCATCGCCGGCGCATGGCGCAGGTCGATGCGCACGCCGCGGTCCTGCTGGTGCACTTCGATATCGAAATCGGGATACAGCTCACGCGCGGCGCGCGGATCGTCGGAGGCGCTGCCGCTGGTCAGCACCGCCAGGGCGCAACGGCGCAGCAGGTCGTGCATGCCGGTGGAGGCGTCGCGCAGGCGCGCGACCTCGTCGCGGGACAGGACATCGAGCCCGCCCTTGGGATAGATGCGGGCGTTGACCGTCGGCAGGACGGCCGCTATGGGGGTTGCGGTCATTGCGTTTTTCTCTGCTTTTTTCATCGATTAGTGGGAAAGGACTCTAGCAGTTCGGGGTCGGGCTGCGGCGGCCGCCCCGTCCGCCGGACCGGTCCGCGGCCGTGCCGCCCCACCCTGTCCGGCCGCGAATGCTGCGGCCCCACAAAAAGGAAACGGCCGGGGTCGCCCCCGGCCGTTTGCGTTGTCGCCAGATACCGCAAGAATCAGAAGCGGTAGTGGAAGCTCAGCTGAGCCGCCCAGCGCGAGATGCCCTTCTCGTCGTAGATCTGTTCCGGATCGGGCTTGGTGAAGCGGTAGATGTACTTGCCGGTCGCCGGGTCGATACCGCCGTAATCGACGATACCGCGCATGCCCGGGAACGCGACCTCTTCGATCTGTCCCCAGTCCTTGTTCAACAGGTTGCCGACGTTGAGGATGTCGAGCGCGAGCTCGGCCTTGTGGCCTTCCCAGAAGCCCGGGAATTCCTGGGCGATGTGCAGGTCGAACTGGTTGACCCACTTGCCGCGCACTGCGTTGCGCTGGGCGACCTGGCCGCCGTGGCTGCGCAGGTACTCGTCGCTGTTGTAGAACTGCCAGAACGCTGCCTCTTCGGCGGCATTGCGGAACAGGACGTCGCCCGGGCCCTTCGGGATGTACATCAGGTCGTTGAAGCGGCCGTCGCCGTTGGCGTCGTTGTCGAACGCATAGCTGTACGGACGGCCCGAACGGCCTTCGTAGAACAGCGAGACGATGGTGTTGTTGTCGCCGAAGAAGGCGTGCTTCCAGTTCAGCGAAGCGGTGAAGCGGTCGCGGACTTCGTAGCTGGAACGCGCGCTGACTTCTTCGTTGGCCTGGAACACGGCGACGTTGCCGAGCTGCGAGCTCGAGGTCGAGCTGGTCAGCGGGCTGACTTCGTCGGCATGCGTGTAGGTGTAGGCGACGCTCCAGCTCCAGTCGCTGTTGTTGAACGGCTTGTTCAACGACAGGGTGAACTGCTGGCTTTCGCCCTTGCCGGTCTGGCGGGCGATGATCGCGTCGTTATAAGCCGTCGCACGCCGCGCGCGGGCATTGGTGCGGCTGTTGGTGCAGGCCGAACCGTTCAGGCCGGTTTCGCGCAGGCAGGCGGTGCCGTCGGCGTTCCAGCTGGCCGCGGCCAGGCCGTTCGCGTCCCAATAGATGTTGCGGCCGTCCTGGCCGACCTTGGTGACGCCGCCCAGGTTGAGCTGCTGGTAGTACAGCGCGTCGTTGACCGAGGTCACCACCGCTTCGGCGGCGGCGACGATGCCGTACCACGGCAGTTCGGTATCGAATGCCAGGTTGGCCTTCCATACCGACGGCAGGCTCATGTCCTTTTCGATGAAGTCGACCGACTGGGTCGCGCCGGCGGCGCCGCCGGCGGCGTTGACCAGGCCCAGCTGGGCGTCCGGGTTCGGGCTGAAATCGTTGATGCCGTTGGTGAACACGTAGTCGGTGTACGACACGCCGTTGTTCGAGTACGGGTTGGCCAGCCACACGGTCGGGGTGCCGCCGCGGAACAGGCCGATGCCGCCGCGCAGCTGGGTCGGACGCTCGCTGTCGAAGGTGTAGTTGAAGCCGAAGCGCGGCGCGATCAGGTCGGTGCCGTCGATGTTGTTGTCGTTGCGGGTGCCGAACAACGCCGAAGCCGCCGGGTTGAAGACCGGGCGGTCGTCGACGATGGCGCGGTCGTAGCGCAGGCCGAAGGTCAGGCTCAACTTGTCGTTGACCGCCCAGGTGTCCTGCAGGAACACGCCGACGTTCTTCTGAGTGAAGGTCGCGGCCATGTTGTCGAGGTCGCCGCCGCGCGGGTAGAACAGCTGGTAGCGGCTGGAACGACGGGCCTTGTAATCGGCGACGCTGTTGAAGGTGTAGACGCCGTTCACGCGACGGCCGAACAGGTTGTAGACCTCGTTCGACTCGTAGTCGGCGCCGAACTTGACGGTGTGGTCGCCGAGGAACAGGTTACCGGCGAAGAAACCGTTCCAGGTCTTGGTCTCGAGGACGTTGACGTGGGTGTTCTCTTCGGTACCCAGGTTCAGCGTGTTGCTGCCGAAACGGATGGCGATGGCCGGCAGGTCGAAGCGCGGGCTGCGCACGGCCGAGTAGTCGCGGTACGAGACCTTGGCTTCGGTCGAGAAGACGTCGGTCCAGTCGCTGAACAGCTGCGCGGTGTAGGTCTTGAACTCGAAGTCGTTGACGTAGTGGTACGAGTTCAGCGCCAACGAGTTGGTGCCGAAGCCCTGCAGGAAGGCGGTGCTCTGCTCGCTCTTGGCGTAGCGGAAGTTGGCGCGGTGCTTGTCGCTGATGTTCCAGTCGAACTTGATGCCGTACTCTTCGGTATCGGTGTCCAGCGCCGGCAGTGCCAGGCTGCCCGGGTCGAAGCCGTACAGGCTCTTCGAGGCCGAGATCACCTCGTCGATCTGCGCCTGGGTGATGTTGACGATGTTGTTGGCGCCGGAGCCCGCAGGACCGAAGCTGGAGTTGCCGGTGAATACTTCCTTACCGGTGTACTTCTCGTAGTTGGCGAAGAAGAACAGCTTGTCCTTGACCAGCGGGCCGCCGAAGGTGGCGCCGAAGGTGCTTTCGCTGTCGAACAACTGCGGACGCACGTCGTTCTGGTTCTTGCCCGACCAGTCGTTGTCGCGGTAGACGCCGTAGATCGAACCGTGGAATTCGTTGGTGCCCGACTTGGTCACGGCGTTGATCACGCCGCCGGTGCCGCCGGAGATGGTCACGTCGTAGTTGGCGACGTCGACCGCCACTTCGTCGATCACGTCCATCGAGAACGGCTGGCGCGGGGTCGGCAGGCCGTTGCCGCCAAGGCCGAAGGAGTCGTTGGTGCTGATGCCGTCGACGCGGATCACGTTGTAGCGCGGGTTCTGGCCGCCGACCGAGATCTCGTTGCGCGACTTGTCGGTGACGACGACGCGCGGGTCGAGGCGGACGAAGTCCTGCAGGTTGCGGTTGATGGTCGGCATCGACTCCAGCTGATCGCGGGTGAGGATCGAGCCGGCGCCCATCTTGTTGGACGAGAACACTTCCGAACCGAGGGCGGCGACGGCCTGCACGGCATCCAGGGTGGTGACCTGGTTGTTCAGTGCGACGTCGACTTCGTTGACCTTGTCCAGGTTCAGGAACACGCCGTCCTGGCTGGCGGTGCCGGAGCCTTCCTTGTTGATGACGACCGTGTACGGACCGCCGACGCGCAGACCGCGCGCGTTGTAGCGGCCGTCGGCGCCGGTCGTGGCGCGGCTGACCGTGCCCGACTCGGAGTGGGTGATGGTGACTTCGGCACCCGCGACCGGCTGGCCGTCGGCGCCGAGGACGCGGCCGGCGAGGCCTGCGGAAGTGCTCTGCGCGAAGACCGGCGCAGTGGCGAGAACGGCAAGCAGGCCAAGCGTGAGCTTGGACAACCGGACGCGGTTCGGATGAGTCATTACGGTGACCTCGGGATGTGGAATGCGTGGCGGAGTTGGGCAGGCGCGGCTCTGCGCCGCTGCCGTGCTCTAAGTTGGATTGGCTAGCCCCTACCCGGACGGCGCGTGGCCGCTGGGTTAACAGCAGTTTAACAGGCTAGGGGGGAGGTGTGACAGAGACGTGACGCCGTTCATGGCTTGTCACACGGTGACCGCAGTCAAAGCTGAACGGGCACGTCCGGCAAAGCAGGAGTGAGAAGTGAGAAGTGAAGAGCCAGGGAGAAGGCGGTAGCCCCAGGGCTCAGCCTGCTGAGGTCCGGGGCAGCCTTGAAACGGAGCCGAGCCACTCACTGCTCACTCCTCCCCACTCACTCCCAGCCCCTCAGGGCGGCGAGATCTGCAGGTAGGTGCCCAGGCCGTCGAGGACCATCTGCACCGAGATCGCGACCAGCAGCATGCCCATCAGTCGCTCGATCGCGATCAGGGCGCGGCGGCCGAGCAGCTTGTACAACAAGGTGGCCGAGAACAGGATCGCCGCGGTCGCGCCCCAGGCGATCAGCAGGGCCAGGCTCCAGTCGGTCAGGCGCGAGGGGTCGTTGCTGCCCATCAACATGACCGCGGCCATGCCCGAGGGGCCGGCCACCAACGGGATCGCCATCGGCACGATGAAGGGCTCGCCGTCGGGCAGCTCGCCCATCAGCCCTTCCGGCGGCGGGAAGATCATGCGGATGCCGATCAGGAACAGGACGATGCCGCCGGCGATCGAGACCGACTCCTGGCGCAGGTGCATCAGGTCCAGGGCGTACTTGCCGCCCCACAGGAACAGCATCAGCACGCCGAGCGCGATCAGCAGCTCGCGCGCAAGCACGATCCGCTGGCGCTTGGGCGGCAGGCCGCGCAGCAGGCTCAGGAACACCGGGATGTTCCCGAGCGGGTCGAGAATGATGAACAGCAGCAGCGCGGCCGAGGCAATCGTCATGGGCGGTTGGCCGTCATGGGGTCGGCGCCCAGACCTGGCCGCGATGCACGGCGCCTTCGGGCGCCAGCAAGGTCACGCAGGCCGAGGCATAGGCCGCGGGATCGCGGGCACTGCGGTCGCTGTCTTCGACATAGGCGCGCGAACGCAGGCCGGTGCGCATCGGTCCGGGACGCAGGCCGGCTACGCGGATGCTCGAATTGACCAGTTCGGCGTGCAACATGCCGACCAGTGCCGCCAGGCCGTGCTGGGCCGCGCCGTAGCCGCCCCAATAAGCCTGGCCGACGCGCTGCGGGTCGTCGAGCGCGAACACCAGCGCCGCATCGGCCGACTTGGCCATCAGCGGCAAGCAGGCCTGCGACAGCCACCACGGCGCGGTGAGATTGACGTGCACGGCGCGCGCGAACGCGGCCGGGTCGGTCTGCGCCAGCGGCGTCAGGCCGGGGAAATCGGCGGCGCAATGCAGCACCCCGTCGAGGCGGCCGAGCTCGCTTTCGATGCGCGCGGCCATTTCGGCGTAGTCGTCAGGCTGCGCGCCTTCCAGGTCGAGCGGATACAGCAGCGGCTCCGGGCCGAGTTGGGCGACCGCGTCGTAGACCCGGTTCAACTTCGGCAGCTTGCGCCCGAGCAGGACCAGGGTCGCGCCGGCGCTCGCGCAGGCGGCGGCCGCGGCCGCGCCGAGTCCGCCGGCCGCCCCGGTCACCAGGACGACACGGCCGGCCAGGGCCTGCTGCGTCGTCGCCGTCGTGGCTGCCGTCGAACTCACTGCGCCTGGGTCTCGCTGATCATGCGCGCCAGCTCGCCGGACTCGTACAGCTCCATGGTGATGTCGCAACCGCCGATCAGCTCGCCGTGGATGAAGAGCTGCGGGAAGGTCGGCCAGTTCGAGTAACGCGGCAGATTCGCGCGCACTTCCGGGTCTTCCAGCACATTGACCGTATGCAGCGTGGTCGCGCCGGCAGCCTTGAGCGCCTGCACGGCACGGCTGGAAAAACCGCACATCGGGAACTGCGCGGTGCCCTTCATGAACAACACGATCGGGTGGGCTTCGACTTCGGCCTGGATCCGTTCCATAACGGACATGGGTACTGCTCCTGCGATGGTTTGTTGCCGACTTTGACGGTTCAGCAACGAAACGTGGGGATAGAATATGAATTGTAAGCCTACATGGCGCCGCCGACGCGTCCGTCCGGGAATGGTTTCATGCCCGGAACGGACTGCCGCCGGCGGCGTCCCTGCTAGCCAGCCCCCCGAATTCTGCAAGGAGCCCGCCAATGGCCATCGAATTGCCCGCCCTGCCCTACGACCGCACCGCGCTCGAGCCCACCATCTCCGCCGAGACCATCGACTTCCACTACGGCAAGCACCACAAGGCCTACGTCGACAATCTCAACAAGATGATCGAGGGCACCGAGTTCGCCGCGCTGTCGCTGGAAGAGATCATCAAGAAGTCGCAGGGCGGCATGTTCAACAACGCCGCGCAGATCTGGAACCACACCTTCTACTGGAACTGCCTGTCGCCCAAGGGTGGCGGCGAGCCGACCGGCAAGCTGGCCGAGCTGATCAACAAGGCCTTCGGCGACTTCGCCAAGTTCAAGGAAGAGTTCACCAAGACCGCCGTCGGTACCTTCGGCTCGGGCTGGGGCTGGCTGGTGCAGCGTCCGGACGGCTCGCTCGCCCTGGTCAGCACGCCCAACGCGGCGACCCCGCTGACCGGCGATGACACCGCCCTGCTGACCTGCGACGTCTGGGAACACGCCTACTACATCGACTACCGCAACGCCCGTCCGAAGTACGTCGAGGCGTTCTGGAACCTGGTCAACTGGGACTTCGTCGCTTCCAACCTGAAGTAAGCGCAAGCCTCATCGCAATACCAAACGGCCGGGGAAACCCGGCCGTTTTTCATTGACCCGTCGGCCGGGGAAACCCGGCCATTTTCGTTGGCCCGCTCAGGCCGGACCAGCGCAAGCCAAGGGGATCACCCCAGTCGCTCGATCACCGGCGCGACCTGGTCCTGTCGCTGCAAACGCTCGCCGACCCGCTGCAGGGCCAGGGCGAGTTCGCCGGCGCTGTCGGCGCGCAGCGTCGCGTGGCCGACCTTGCGGCCCTCGCGCGAAGACTTGCCGTAATCGTGCCAATGCCCGCCGGCCTCGCTCAGCACCGGCCCGGCATCGGGCATGGCGCCGATCCAGTTGAGCATGCAGGCCACGCCGAGCATGCGCGTATCGCCCAAGGGCAGACCGAGCACGGCACGCAGATGGTTCTGGAACTGCGAGGTCTCGCTGCCTTCGATGGTCCAGTGCCCGGAGTTGTGCACGCGCGGCGCCAGTTCGTTGGCCAGCAGCACGCCGTCGCGGCAGAACAACTCGAGCGCGAACACACCGACGTAATCCAGCGCCTCGGCGAGCTTGCGCGCATACGAAATCGCGGTCGCAGCGAGCGCCTCGTCGGTGCGCGCCGGCGCCAGGCTGGCCGACAGCACGCCGTCGACATGCCAGTTTTCGGTGATCGGCCAGGCGCGGAACTCGCCGTCGCGGCCGCGCACCGCGACCACCGACAACTCGCGCTCGAAACGCACGAAACCTTCGAGGATCAGGCCGACCTTGTCGGCCTGCGGGCCGAGCGCGGCCCAGGCGGCGTCGGCATCGGCCGGCGTCTTGATCCGGAACTGGCCCTTGCCGTCGTAACCCAGGCGCCGGGTCTTGAGGATGCACGGCGTGCCGATGGTCGCGATCGCCTCGTCGAGCGCGGCGCGGGTATCGATCGCGGCGAAATCCGGCACCGGGATATCGAGTTCGCGAAACAGGGTCTTTTCGGCCAGGCGGTCCTGGGCCACGGCCAGCGCGCGCGGGCTCGGAAACACCGGCCGGCGCTCGGCCAGCCAATGCGCGGACTCGGCCGGCACGTTCTCGAAATCGAACGTGGCCACGTCGATCTTCGAGGCGAATTCGTCGAGCGCGGCCTGGTCGGTGTAATCGCCGACCACCATCGGCGCGAACTGGCCCGCGCAGGCATCGGCGGCGCTGTCGAGCACCAGGAAACGCAGCCCCAGGGGCGCGCCGGAAAGCGCGAGCATGCGGGCCAGCTGCCCGCCTCCGAGAATGCCGACGGTGGTCATTGGCGCGGATCGTCGTTGGCGAGCACCTCGTCGGTCTGACGGGTGCGGAACGCGGTCAGCGCCGCACCGATCGCCGGGTATTCCGCCGACAGCAGCGCCGCGGCGAACAGGGCCGCATTGGCGGCGCCGGCGTTGCCGATGGCGAAGGTCGCCACCGGAATGCCGGCCGGCATCTGCACGATCGAGAGCAGCGAATCCATGCCGTTGAGGGCCTTGGACTGCACCGGCACGCCGAGCACCGGCACCGCGGTCTTGGCCGCCAGCATGCCCGGCAGATGCGCCGCGCCGCCGGCGCCGGCGATGATCGCGCGCAGACCGCGCGCCGCCGCCGTGTCGGCGTACTCGAACAGCACGTCGGGCGTGCGGTGCGCCGAGACCACCCGGACCTCGTGCGGAACGCCGAGCGCTTCCAGCTTGGCGGCAGCGTGCTGCATCGTTTCCCAGTCAGAGCGCGAGCCCATGACGATGCCGACGAGCGCAGGAGGGGTGACGGGCGTTGCGGAAGCTGGAGACATGGGGCGTGCCTTGGCGCAAAGACGTATTCTAACGCCCTGTCCCGTCGTATCGGCACCGCACCGTATGGATCGCAAACTGCTCGACCTGCTCGTCTGCCCCTCCACGCGCCAACCCCTGTTCCCCCTCGAGAGCCGCGGCCTGCAGGCCCTGAACGCTGCCATCGGCGCCGGCGGCATCGTCCGCGGCAGCGGCGACGCCCAGTCCGAGCCCCTGCGCGAGGCCCTGGTGACCCGCGACCGCAAGATCGTCTACATCGTCGACGACGGCATTCCGCTGCTCGACGCCGAAAACGCCCTCGCCACGGCCCAGGTCGAAGGCTTCCCGGCCGCATGAACGCGCCCGCCCGCGACCTCAGCCCTCCGCCGGCCGCCGAGATCGAGGCCGATGTCGCCGACGCGCTGGCCGAGGACCTCGGCAGCGGCGACGTCACCGCCGACCTGCTACCCGACATCGCCGACAGTGCCTATCTGCTGTGCAAGGAAGACGCCGTCGTCTGCGGCCGCCCCTGGTTCGAGGCCTGCCATCGCGCCCTCGACCCGGACGTGCGCATCGACTGGCGCGTGGCCGAAGGCGAGCGCGTGAGCAAAGGCACCGTGCTCGCCCTGCTGCACGGCCGCGCCCGCGCCCTGGTCAGCGCCGAACGCGCCTCGCTCAATTTCATGCAGACCCTGTCGGGCACGGCCACGGTCACCGCGAGCTACGTCGAGGCGGTGCGCGGCACCGGCACGCGCATCCTCGACACCCGCAAGACTCTGCCCGGGCTGCGCCTGGCGCAGAAGTACGCGGTGCGTGTCGGCGGCGGGGTCAACCACCGTATCGGCCTGTACGACACGGTCATGCTCAAGGAAAACCACGTCCGCGCGGCCGGCTCGATCAGCGCCGCGATCGCAGGCGCCCGCGCCAAGCATCCGCAACTGCCGCTGATCGTCGAAGTCGAATCGCTGGAGCAATTGCGCGAAGCGCTCGGCGCCGGCTGCGACCGCATCCTGATCGACGACTTCGACGCGCCGACCCGGCGCGAAGCCGTGCGCATCGCCCGCGCCGCTCCGTTCGATGGACGCATCCCGCTGGAAGTCTCCGGCGGCGTCGACCTGGCCGGCCTGCGCGCGATCGCCGAGGACGGCGTCGACTGCATTTCCATCGGTGCGCTGACCAAACATGTGCGCGCCATCGATCTTTCGTTGAAACTCGGGCCGCCGCCGGGTTGACCCCCTTGGCTTTGCGCCCGACCGTCGCCAGAACCCTGTCATGCCTACCTTGATCTTGTTGATGATCTTCGGCGCCGCCGCGTTCTCGTTCTGGAGCGCCGGCCGCGCCGCCGCCGAACGCGCCGAGACGGTCGGGCGCGACGCCTGCCTCAAGGCCGGCGTGCAGTGGCTGGACCAGAGCGTGCACGCGATCGGCCTGAAGCTGATCCGCCACGAGAGCGGCTGGCTCGGGTTCGAGCGCACCTTCCGCTTCGACTATTCGATCGACGGCGAAGATCGCCACGTCGGCCGCCTGATCCTGCGCGGCGAACGGCTGATCGCCTTCAGCGGCCCGGTGACGCGGGCGCCGACGCAGTTGCATTGAGCGACGTGGCCCAGGGGCGGCTTGGCTTCAAGGGTAGGAGCGGCGCAAGCCGCGACCGCGCCGATGCGATAGCCGGCGTACCCATCCAACAAACCGATGCTCCCGTCGCGATGCAGACCAGGACGTAGCACCGCAAGGCGAAGCTTCGCGGTCGCGGCTCACGCCGCTCCTACAAAGGGTTACGCAGGCCTGATCAAGAACGGCGCAAGCCGCGGCCGCGCCGCCAAAATCGCGCCGCCAAGATCCGGCGCGGCTAGCGCAGGCGAAACAACGCCGACCAGCGCTTACTTGACGATGCGCAGATGTCCGCCGCGACGCGGGCTTGGCGTCTGCGGGCCGCCATCGTCGTCGCCCTCCGGCGCCGGGTCGTTCGGCACCGAACTCAACATCGGCGGCGCCGAGTCGATCTCGTCATGGCCTTCGTCGAGCGCCGACTCTTCCATGCCCACGTCTTCCGGCAAGGCCATGCCCTGCCCGGTTTCGCGCGCATAGATCGCCAGCACCGCACCGACCGGCACCGATACCGGATGGCTGACGCCGCCGAAGCGCGCGCTGAAGCGGATCAGGTCGTTGCCCATTTCCAGATGCGAGACCGCGCGGGCGGCGACGTTGAGGACGATCTTGCCGTCCTTGACCGCATGCGCCGGCACCTGCACCGACGGACGCGTGGCGTCGACGAGCAGATGCGGGGTCATGCCGTTATCGGCGATCCACTCGTACAGCGCCCGCAACAGGTAGGGGCGGTGGCTGGTCATCGGAGCACTGCTTTCGGTCATACGCACATTTTAGCGTCATGACGACGTGAACGACGAGGCCGTCCCGTGCGATTACGGCCCCGTCCGTCGCGTCCCCGGTGCGGCCGCGCCGACGCGGCCCGGCCGCCCGGCCCCAGCTCAGGTCGGCATGTCGCGCAGCTTGCGTTCCTGGTCGGTCAGGCTGCGGGTGAAACCGGGGTTGCGGAAGATGCGGTTGCCGTAGTCCTCGATCGCCTTGCCGTCCTTCGGCATGGGCACGTCGAGCGAGGGCAGGCGCCAGATGATCGGCGCCATGGCGCAATCGGCCAGGCTCATTTCGGGGTTCAGGAAGAACTTGCTGGCCTTGAACAGCGGCACCGAGGCGGTCAGCAGTTCCTTGAGGCGCTTACGCGCGGCTTCGGCCTGGGCCTTGTTGCCCATCTGGATGGCCTGGACCTGCGGCACCCAGTCGTGTTCCAGGCGCAGCATCGCCAGGCGCAGGCGCGCCCGCGACAGCGGGTCGACCGGCATCAGCGGCGGGTGCGGATAGCGCTCGTCGAGGTATTCGCTGACCACGCTGGCCGCGTACAGGACCAGGTCGCGCTCGACCAGGGTCGGGACGGAGTGATACGGGTTGAGGTCGACGAGGTCTTCGGGCGGATTCTGCGGATCGACCGGTATCAGGTCGTAGGTGACGCCTTTCGCCGCCAGCACCAGCCGGACCCGATGGCACAGCACGCAGTCGGTGGACGAAAACAGAGTCAGGGCATTACGCATACGGGGGCTCGCCGCCATCATCGACCTCTCCAGCGACCGGAATCCGCCGGTCGCAAGACGCCCTCCACCCGCTGTGGAAAGTCGTCACGGCCTCGAGCCTGCCCCCTACCCCATGCGCGGCGACGCCGGCTCCTGCCGTCGTCGTGCGCTAGCCCGCGCCTTAGCGGCGCGGGCCTCCCTGCGGGGATCGGATCAATGTTCCACGTCGCGCCAGTACTCGGTCTTCAACAGATACGCGATCAACGTGAACAACGCCAGGAACAGGATCACCCAAACGCCCAGACTCTGGCGCTTGAGCGCGGCCGGTTCGCCGGCGTACTCGAGGAATGTGGTGATATCGCGCGCCGCCGTCTTGAAGCCTTCGGCGTCGAGCTTGCCGGGCTGCGCGATCTTGAGGGCGTGCACCGGACGCTCGCCGGTGGCCTTGTCGAGTTCGCCGTACTCCGCATGCTGCAGACCCTGCAGTTCCCACAGCGGGTTCGGCATCGAGGCGTTCGGGAACAACTTGTTGTTCCAGCCCAGCGGACGGCTCTCGTCGAGGTAGAACGAGTTGAGATAGGTGTAGATCCAGTCGCTGCCGCGCACGCGCGAGATCACGCTGAGGTCCGGCGGCATCTTGCCGAACCACTGGTTGGCGTGTTCGGCGGTCATGTTGACCTGGATCTGCTCGCCGAACTTGGCGCCGGTGAAGTTGAGGTTGTTCATGACCTCCGCTTCGGTCAGGCCCAGGTCCTCGGCGATGCGCGAGTAGCGCAGGTACTTCAGCGAATGACAGCCCGAGCAGTAGTTCATGTACAGCTGGGCGCCGCGCTGCAACGACGCGCGGTCGTTGAGGTCGGTACCCGACTGCATCAGGTCGCCGCCGCCGGAGGCGAAGGCGGTCGCCGACACGAGCAGGCCGGCGGCAAAGGTGGCGAGCTTCTTCACGATACGCATCTTATGGAAGGGCCGGCTGTGATCAATCGAGCTCAGGTTAGTCATGCATCTTCACCCGTTCCGGCACCGGCTTGGTCTTGTCGAGCTTGGTCCACAGCGGCATGGTGATGAAGAAGGCGAAATACAGGAAGGTCAGCACGCGGCCGATGATGGTCTCGACCGGGTCGGTACCCGGGCCGGCGCCGATCTTGCCGAGCCACAGGAAGCAGACCGCCAGCACCGCAAGCGCGAGCTTGCTCATCCAGCCGCGGAAGCGCACCGACTTGACCTTGCTGCGGTCCAGCCACGGCACCAGGAACAGCACCGCGATCGCGCCGAACATCACCAGCACGCCCGAAAGCTTGTGCGGGATCACCCGCAACATGGCGTAGTACGGGGTGTAGTACCAGACCGGCTTGATGTGCTCCGGCGTCACCAGTCGATTGGCTTCGCTGAAGTTGTCGTGCTCGAGGAACCAGCCGCCGAACGCCGGGGCGAAGAAGATGATGAACGCGGCGATGATCAGGAAGAAGCCGACGCCCACCAGATCCTTGACCGTGTAGTACGGGTGGAACGGGATGCTGTCGAGCGGCTTGCTGGCATCCCAGCGGTTGCCCTTGGGGCCCTTCTTGATGTCGACGCCGTCGGGGTTGTTGGAACCCACTTCGTGCAGCGCGCCCAGGTGCAGCACGACCAGCAGCAACAGCACCAGCGGCAGCGCGATCACGTGCAGCGCGAAGAAGCGGTTGAGGGTGGCGTCGCCGGGCAGGTAGTCGCCCATGATCCACTCGGTCAGGCCGTTGCCGATCACCGGGATCGCGCCGAACAGCGAGATGATGACCTTGGCGCCCCAGAACGACATCTGGCCCCACGGCAGCACGTAGCCCATGAAGGCTTCGGCCATCAGCACCAGGTAGATCAGCATGCCGAGGATCCACACCAGCTCGCGCGGCTTCTGGTACGAGCCGTACAGCAGGCCGCGGAACATGTGCAGGTAGACGACGATGAAGAACAGCGAGGCGCCGGTGCTGTGCATGTAGCGGATCAGCCAGCCCCACTCCACGTCGCGCATGATGTATTCGACCGACGAGAACGCTTCGGCCGCGGACGGCTTGAAGTGCATCGTCAGGAAGATGCCGGTGACGATCTGGTTGACCAGCACCAGCAGCGCGAGCGAACCGAAGTAGTACCAGAGGTTGAAGTTCTTCGGCGCGTAGTACTCGGTCATGTGCTTGCGATAGAACGGCATCATGCCGGGCGCGCGAGCGGTGACCCAATCGAAGACGTTGTTGGCGGTGCGGGTAATGACGTTGGACATGACTTACGCCGCTCCCTTCGGATCAACACCGATGACGATGGTGTTGTCGTTTTCGTAGTAGTGCGGAGGCACCAGCAGGTTGGTCGGGGCCGGCACGCCCTCGAACACGCGACCGGCCATGTCGAAACGCGACTTGTGGCAGGGGCAGAAGTAGCCGCCCTTCCACTCCGGGTCGAACGCCTCGGGCCGGATCTCGGCCTTCATTTCCGGCGAGCAGCCCAGGTGCGTGCACAGGCCCACGAGCACCGAGATCTCGGGCTTGAGCGAGCGCAGTTCCGGGCTCTTCTCGCGCACGTACGCCGGCTGCTGGTCGACGTTCTCGGACTTGGGATCGCGCAGACGCCCGTCGAGGGTCGGCAGGATGTCGAGAATGGCCTTGGAGCGCTTGACGATCCAGATCGGCTGACCGCGCCATTCCATGACCAGGCGCTGGCCTTCGGTGAGGGCGCTGATATCGGCAGTCACCGGAGCGCCGGCGAGCTTGGCGCGCGCGCTGGGGTTCCAGGACTTGATGAAAGGCACCGCGGCAAAGCCGGCGCCCACGGCACCGACCACTGCTGTGGTCGCCGTCAGGAACCGACGTCGGCCCGTGTTGATAGGATCGTTGACCCCTTGGTTGGCCATCCGGCACTCCGCAAAGCTGCAATTCGAAGTTACGCCGCACCGTCTGGCGCCAAAGGCGACCACATACCACTGGCGGAAGGCTGGCGGCTCAAAAGACGGGGAAGTGTAGCGGAAGCGTTAAGCGCCCGACAATCCGCCATGACCGCGGAACGAGGATCAGCGCACGCCCGGAGGTGCCGAACGCCGGCGTCAAGACCTTGCCGGCGCGCCCCAGGCCGGGAAAAGGCCTGAAATCGGTGCGGTTCCGACACTGCACCGCCCTGCGCCCGACACCGGCCGAAGCAGGCGCCAGCGCGGAGCACGGCAAGGCCACCGCCGTCGGACGGATGAATCGGGAAGAGTCGGAGTGCGCCGAACGATCGGCGCGAGCTGGTCAGCGGGCGACGGTCGATGCCGAGCGGTAGCGTTCGGCGAGCACCGCCACGCGCTGTACGTAACGCTGGGTCTCGCTGTAGGGCGGCACGCCCTTGTACTTGTCGACTGCGCCCTCGCCGGCGTTGTAGCCGGCCGCGGCCAGGGTCAGGTTGCCGTTGAAGCGCTTGAGCAGCCAGGCCAGGTACTGCACGCCGCCCTGGATGTTCTGGCCGGCGTCGAAGGCGTTGCCGACCCCGAACCGGCGCGCGGTCGCCGGCATCAGCTGCATCAGCCCCTGCGCACCGACCCGCGACATGGCGTTGGGGTTGTAGGCCGATTCGGCGTGGATGATCGCGCGCACGATCGCTTCTTCGACCCCGTGTTGGCGCGCTGCCGCGGCGATTTCGGCCGAGAACGCCTCGGTGTTCAGGCGCAGGGTGCCGAAGTTGACGCCGGGCCGCGCCGCGCAGGCGAAGCAGCTCTCGATGAAGCTGTAGCGGATGGTCCGCACCGCCGAGACGTTGGCCAGGCCCTTGGGCCGCTTGCTCGTGTAGTGGCGTACGCCGTCCTTGATATAGGAATAGACCTGCCCCTGCACCAACCGGGTCGGCGCCGCCTGCGGGGCTGCCGGCACCGCGACCACCGGGGCAATGGCGTTGGACCCGGTCTGGCCCGGCGTGGCCTGGCCCGACGCGGCCGTAGCCGGTGCGAACGCGGCCGGCCTGAGCCCGGCCGCGGCCATGGTCGCAGCCGCGCCGCTGTAGGTGGCCGGGGGGTTGTTATGGATAGAGGCCGGGGCCGAGGTCGCGCTGCCCGAGCCGACCGAGCCCATCGCCGGCGGCGCATACGACACCGGGGTCGGGTTGCGCGGGCGGTTGGGACGGTTGATGTACTGGCCGGCGACCACGCAGCTCGCGCCCTTGACCTTCTTGCTGACGTAGCTGCGCTCGCCCGAGGCGCTTTCGCAGCGGTAAACGGTACCGGCCACGGCCGGCGCAATGGCCAGCAGGCAAACGGTCCCCAGCAGCAGCGAGCTCCCCCTCATGGGCGGGAGTGTCCTCTGCCGCGCTTGCGCTGCCAAGTACTTGATACAGAAACGTGACGCCCGGCCCGGCTCGGGCCCGCGAGAGCTGGCTTGGGGCTAAACTGGCGCCCCTTCCGGCGCGGATTAACCGCCGCCCTTCCCGGACCCGGACTACCCATGACCGACCTGCCCCCCCTGCCCACGGCTCCGGCCGCCGGCTCCGCTTCCCCGCCCGCCACCGGCGCGTCGGGCGCAAAAAAGCTGTTCATCGAGACCCACGGTTGCCAGATGAACGAGTACGACTCGGCCAAGATGGCCGACGTGCTCGCCGCCAGCGACGGCCTCGAACTGACCCAGGACGTAAGCGAAGCCGACGTCATCCTGATCAATACCTGCTCGATCCGCGAGAAGGCCCAGGAAAAGGTGTTCAGCCGGCTCGGCCGCTGGAAGCAGCACAAGCAGGGCGGCCGCCCGGTCATCATCGGCGTCGGCGGCTGCGTCGCTTCGCAGGAAGGCGCGGCCATCGTCAAGCGCGCCCCCTATGTCGACCTGGTGTTCGGCCCGCAGACCCTGCACCGCCTGCCCGAGATGATCCGCGCCAAGCGCGAGACCGGCCTGCCCCAGGTCGACATCAGCTTCCCCGAGATCGAGAAGTTCGACCGCCTGCCCGAGCCGCGCGCCGAAGGCCCGAGCGCCTTCGTCTCGATCATGGAGGGCTGCAGCAAGTACTGCTCGTTCTGCGTGGTGCCCTATACCCGCGGCGAAGAAGTCAGCCGCCCGTTCGAGGACGTGCTGGTCGAAGTGGCGCAACTCGCCGCCCAGGGCGTGCGCGAGATCAACCTGCTCGGCCAGAACGTCAACGCCTATCGCGGGCCGATCGCCGGCGAGAGCGAGGCCGGCCAAGACGGCGCGGAGCCCGAAGTCGCCGACCTCGGCCTGCTGATCCGCACCATCGCCGAAATCGACGGCATCGACCGCATCCGCTTCACCACCTCGCATCCGCTGGAGTTCAGCGACTCGCTGATCGAGGCCTACCGCGACGTGCCGCAGCTGGCCAACTACCTGCACCTGCCGGTGCAGGCCGGCAGCGACCGCATCCTGGCGGCGATGAAGCGCGGCTACACCGCGCTCGAGTTCAAGCAGAAGATCCGCAAGCTGCGCGCGGTGCGCCCGGACATCTCGGTCTCCTCGGACTTCATCGTCGGTTTCCCCGGCGAGACCGAGGCCGACTTCGAGAAGACCATGAAGCTGATCGAGGACGTCGGCTTCGACCAGTCCTTCTCCTTCATCTACTCGCGCCGCCCCGGCACCCCCGCGGCCGATCTCGAAGACAGCGTCGGCGACGCCGAGAAGCACGCGCGCCTGTCGCGCCTGCAGGCCGCGGTCAACGCCAACGCCATGCGCATTTCCGAGTCCATGGTCGGCAGCGTCCAGCGCGTGCTGGTCGAAGGCCCCTCGCGCCGCGACCCGAACGAACTGACCGGCAAGACCGAGAACATGCGCTCGGTGAACTTCGCCGCGCCGGCCCGCCTGATCGGCGGCTTCGTCGACGTGTTGATCACCGAAGCCATGGCCAATTCACTGCGCGGTCGGGTCGTCGTCGACGACGGCCGCGCCGCCGCCTGATCCCCGCAACGGAGCCCGCATGGACCGCGACTTCATCATCCGAGAACTGGCCGCCGACGAATTCGAGCGGGTCTGGCCGATCTTCCGCGAAGTGCTCGCGCGCGGCGAAAGCTACAACTACCCGGCAGAGCTCTCGATGGAGCGCGCCCAGGAGATGTGGACCTCGCCGCCCTACCGCACCTTCATCGCCGAGGCCGACGGCGAGACCCTGGGCTGCTACAAGCTCGGCCCGAACCAGTCCGGCCGCGGCGACCACGTCGCCAACGCCAGCTACATGGTCGCCGAGCGCGCCTGGGGCCAGGGCGTCGGCTCGGCGCTGTGCGCGCATTCGCTCGAGCAGGCGCGCGAGGCCGGTTTCGCGGCGATGCAGTTCAACTACGTGGTCAGCAGCAACGCCGCCGCCGTGCACCTGTGGCTCAAGCACGGCTTCGAGATCGTCGGCCGCGTGCCCAACGCCTTCCGCCACGTCTCGCTGGGCCTGGTCGACGTATTCGTGATGTATCGGCCGTTGTGAGGCAGGGATGGGTTGAAAGCCGGATGGGTTGAAGCGGGAATGGGGAATCGGGAATCGGGAGTCGTGACAGCGGTGGCGGGTCGCAGCGCCGACGCGGCGCGCGCCTTGCTTATCTCCCTCTGATCGCGCTCTGACTCCCTCAACGCGCCCTTCCCGCGCTGTGCCGCCTGGTCGCGCGCTTGGCGTGCCGCCTCGCCGCGTCCCTGCCTACCGTCATTCCCGCGAAGGCGGGAATCCAGGGCCTTTCGTGCGAGAACGCTCCAGGTCTCCCGATGCCCGCCTTCGCGGAAACGAGGTGCCGGAGCGAGGACGCCGAAAGCACTCCCCCGCCGACATCCGGCTCCGCCCGGCAAAGCGCAGCACGCACTTACCGCCATCGCCTGGCAAACGGTCGGCGGCGTGCGACTGCGCACGCCGCGCCGGCAAGCTAAGCCATAAACCCGAGATTGCGCGAATTGAAGTTGCCCAAATTCGGGAAGATCAAATCCAACTCGCTGTCGCCCACCCCGAACCAGCGCGCCAAGGTCGCCCCGTACTGATCCACCGAGGTGGTCGGAATGATCTGGCCCCAGCCGGCGTCGTCGTCGCCGCCGTTGATCAGGGTCGGCATGGTGCCGAAGAATCGTCCGCCGCGCACCGCACCGCCGACGATGAAGTGATGACCGCCCCAGCCGTGATCGGAGCCGTCGCCGTTGGACGACAAGGTGCGGCCGAAATCCGAGGCGGTGAACGCGGTGACCTTGTCGGCCACGCCGAGTTCGCCGGTGGCCGCGTGGAAAGCGGTCATCGCCTGCGACAGCCGCGCCAGCAGGCCCGGCTGATCGCCGAGCAGGCTGTCGTGGTGGTCGAATCCGCTCATCGACACGAAAAACACCTGCCGCTTCAGCCCCAGCACCTCGCGCACCTTGATCAGCCGCGCCACCATCCGCAACTGGTTGCCCAGGTCGGACTCGGGAAATGCGGTCTGCAACGGCGCGGAGGCGTCCAGCGCCATCGCCACCGCCGAGGCGTTCTCCCTCGCGCGGCGGAACGCGCCGGCGTAACTGCGCCCGAACACGTGCGACTGCGCGCCCGGCGCCATCAACTGCAGAAAGGCCCGGCGGCTGTCTTCGTCCCACTCGAACCGGCTGAACTGGCGCGGACCGTCGTTGCCGATCACGTACTGGCTGGATTGGCTCGCGCGTTGCAGGATGCTTTCGAAGTTCAACGACACCGACATCGGAATGAAGGCGTCGGGATTGGCGTCGCGCAGCAGGTCGGCGATATGCCCGGCCCAACCGTAGCCGCGGCCCTCGCCCGTACGCGAGACCTGCCAGTACTGTTGCTGGTCGTTGTGCGAGAACAACTGCGGCGGCAATTGTACGGATTGATTGAGGTATTCGGCCTTGCTGGTCGGCCGGATCAGGGTGCCGACATTGCCCAGCACCGCCGCCTGCCCGCTGTTGAACAAGCCTTGCAGGCCACCCATGCCGACCAGGTCATCATCGGTGGTGCAGGCCTGCAAACCGTACTCGGCGCCGTCCGAAGCGCCGCCGCCGGTCTGCGCGACCAAGGGCAACAGTCGGTTCTGTTCGAGCGCCAGGGTCGCGCGCGCGGTCCGGTACTGCTGGTAATGACCGTCGTCGCGCGGCACGATCATGTTCAACGAATCGTTGCCGCCGAACAAGAACACGCAGACCAGGGCCTTGTAATCGTCGAAGCGCGATGGCCCATAGGCGTTGGCGGCCGCCTGCGCCAGACGCAGGTTGCCGAGCGCGGAATACAGGCCGGCGCCGCCGAGCGCGGCGCAGATCGTGTTGGTCAGGAATTGCCGACGTTTCATGGATGCTCTCTCCGTATTCCTGCTTACTTCTGCACGATGTAATCGGGCGAATTGACGATCAAGTACAGCGCCTCCTGCACCCGCAGGCGCTTGGCCGCGGTGGTATTGGCCGGCATGCCGCTCAGCCGCTCGGTCAGCACTTGCTTCATCGGGTCGGTCATCTGCCCGGACAGGAACAGCGCGTCGTAACGCGCGATCAACGCGGGAATGTTGTTCGCCAGCGCGATCTCCGCGCTGAGGTCGATCGCCACCTCGTCGTTGCCGATGCCTTCCGGATTGCCGAGGTAGGCCTCGAAGATCTTCCTCATCAGATAGCTTTCGTTGGCCGGCATCATGTAGTCGGTCGCCAACTGCAATTCCGGCGCCACCAGCCCCAGGCTCTGCGGCTCGCCGTTGGGGGAGTAGCGCGGGCTGAAGAAGTTGAACACCGACGGCGCATACATCGGCACCTGGCCGAGGTAGTTGTCGACGCTCCAGAACTCTTCGGTGTGCCCGCTCTTGGACTTGCCCTTGAGCGCGCGCCACAGATGGGTCAGGCGCAGGATCGGCTCGCGCACCTTGCCGAAATGCGCCGGCTGCGCGGCCGGATCGCGCGCTTCGGGATCGAGCAGGATCGCGCTGACCACCGCGCGCAAATCGCCGCGCACGCCCTGGCCGTTGTTGTCGAACGCCGCGGCGACCCGGCCGACGTAGGCCGGGCTGGGGTTGCTGGTCACCAGCCGCTGAATCAACTGCTTGCCGATGAACGGCCCGACGTTGGGATGGTTGAAGATATTGTCCAGCGCCGCACTCAGATCGCCGCGACCGCTGCCGCCGGCGGCAAGCTTGCCGCCCGGCAGACTCACGCCCGGATACAGCAGCAACTGCTTCTCTTGCGCCGAGGCGTGATAGGCCGCATGGTTTTCCATCGGCGACACCCAGGCCGGCGCGTCGACCTCATAGAAATAGCAATCGAACGAGCCTTCGGCTTGACAGCCCTTGAAGGTCCAGCCGGTGAACACGTGGGCGAAACCCCTTACGGTGTCCTGGCCATAAGTCGGGATCGGATTCTGCGCTGCGTCGAGCAGCGGCGTTCCGTCCTGCTTGAGCTGGACCAGACCGACGCTGAACAGCTGCATCACTTCGCGCGCGAAGTTCTCGTCGGGACGGATGTTGTTGACCGGATCGGGCTTGCGGTTCTGCAGCATCGACAGATAGATGCCCATCACCGGATGCAGGGTCACGTCCTCGAGCAAGGTGCGGTAATTGCCGAACGCGTCGCGGGCCAAGGTGTCGTAGTAGTGGCTCATCCCGTACGACGCGTGGTAAAGCGGATCGGAGGTCGCATCCGACACCACCATGATCTGGCTGAGCGCGAACGCCACCCGCTGGCGCAGTTGGTCGCGGTGCACGATCAGGGTCGGCTTGATCGGGTCTTTGCCGCCCACGGCGTTGACGAACCACGCGTCCAGCCGCCAATCGCGGCTGAAGTCGTCGGGCCTGCGCACGCGGGCGTTCTTGAGGAACGTCAGTTGCGAAGACGCCGGGAACCCGATCTGCTCGTTGATCCAGGCGGTGTAACCGATCTGCTTGAGACGGTCGATGTCTTCGCGGGTCGGCCCGAACGTGGCTTGGGCGAGGAAGCGCGCGGCTTCGCCGTCGGTGGCGGGAATGTCGGCGAACCGCGCCGCGGGCGCGGCGCCGATCGCACCGCGATCGGCGCGCAGCAGCAGCGGATCCGGGGCGCCGGGATACGGCCCGCCGTAGTCGGGCGTCGGCGTGACGCCGCGCAGGGCGATCAAGATTCCCAACGCTAGCAACAGGCGCGACGATGCGCCCATCCGCGCTGCGCGCAGAAGTGTCGATTTCATTGCAGGCCCCCGAGGCTGGCTATTCGGGAGCGATGCTAGGGTCGGCGCAGACTATAAAGTTTGATCGATAGCTCGTTTTCAATTGGAGTCGCGGCGAAATCCGGATTGACAATCACGAAATTACGAGTTCGCTACAATCGTCATCGGCGTTGCGTGATCGCGGCGCGGAGCCGCACGCGGACGGCGGCACCATCAAGCGCTCGGCGCGTACTCGCAGCGGCAACGGGAAGCCGTCACGGCGCGGATCGCTCGGCACGCCACACCGGCTTGCCGTCGACATGGGTCGCCAGCACCGTCAAGGTGCGCAACTCGCGCGGATCGATCGCGAGCGGATCCTGCTTGAGCACGACGAAGTCGGCGCGCTTGCCGACCGCGAGGCTGCCGACTTCGGTTTCGGCGAAGCCGGCATAGGCGGCATCGAGGGTGAAGCCGCGCAGAGCCTCGAACGCGGTCAGTTTTTCTTGCGGATGCCAGCCGCCGAGCGGCAGGCCGGCGCCATCGCTGCGGGTGGTCGCGGCGTACAGGCCGAGGCGAGGATCGACCGCTTCGACCGGAAAGTCGGAGCCCAGGGCCAGGCGCGCGCCGCTGTCGCGCAGCTGCCGCCAGGCATAAGCGCCGGCGATGCGCTGTGGGCCGATGCGGTCCTCGGCCCAGGGCATGTCGCTGGTGGCATGGGTCGGCTGCATCGCCGCGATCACCCGCAGCGCGGCCAGGCGCGGCAGGTCCTGCGGCGCGAGAATCTGCGCATGCTCGATGCGCCAGCGATGGTCGCTGCCTTGGGCGTCGCTGCCCAAGGCCTGCTCATACAGGTCCAACACCTGGCGATTGCCGCGGTCGCCGATCCCGTGCGTCGCGACCTGCACGCCGCAACGCTTGGCTTTCGCCATCGCCTTCGCCATCGCCGGCGGCGTCATCCGCAACAGACCGCGGTTGCCGGCCTCGTCGCTGTAATCCTCGAGCATTGCCGCGCCACGACTGCCGAGCGCGCCGTCCGCATAGAGCTTGACCCCGCGCATGCGCAGACGGCCGCCGGGATGCCGGTACAACCCGTCGCTGCACAGATGTTCGAGGGCGTCTCCGTCGCCGGCAGCGAAGGCAGTGATGCGCAGCGGCAACGCGCCGCGTTCGGCCAGGCTCTGGTAGCCGCGCAGTTGTTCGAGATTGACTCCGGCGTCGTGGACGCCGGTCAGGCCATGGGCCACGGCCTCCTGCATCGCCAGGACCAGAGCGCGCTCGGCCGTCGCCGCGTCGAACGGCGGGCGCGACGACTCGACCAAGGCCATCGCATCGTCGATAAAGATGCCGTTGGGCCGGCCCTGCGCGTCGCGCAGGATCTTGCCGCCCTCGGGTTGCCAGTCGCCGGACAGATCGCGCGCGATCGCCCGCATCGCCGCGCTGTTGCCCCAGCCGGCATGGCCGTCGATACGCTGCAGCCAGACCGGGCGATCGGGGAACTCGGCATCGAGGTCGGCCGCGCTCGGGAACCCGGCATCGGGCCAATCGTTCTGATCCCAGCCGGCGCCGATCAGCCATTGCCCGGGCGCCAATCGCTTGGCGTGATCGCGCAAGCGTTGCAGCACCTCCTGCTTGCTGCGAGTGCCGACCAAGTCGGCGCCGAGCTTGTTCAAGCCGAGCTCGAGCATGTGCGCGTGCGAGTCGATCAAGCCCGGAATCACCGTCGCCTCGCCGGCGTCGACCCGTTGCGCCCGCGGATACCGTCGCAGCAACTCGGCGCGGCCGCCGACGGCGAGGATCTTGCCCTGCCCGTCGTAGGCCATCGCCTCGGCGCTCGGCTGCGCAGGATCGAGGGTATGAATGCGCGCTGCGGTGAGGACGCTGACCTCGGCGGCGGCCGTCGGCAGCGACAAGACTGCGCACAAGCTCGGAATCAGATATCGCAGACGGCGCATCGCGTTCCCCGGCCCGGACCGAAGCGGAGAATGTGCGAGAAATCGGGTGTTCGGCGCAAGGGCCTGAGGCTCAAGTCACGGTTTGCCGCGCGGGACCGGGTCGGTCGCCCCTAGCTGCCGTTGCCGTTGCCGTTGCCTTTGCCGTTGCCTTTGCCGTTGCCTTTGCCGTTGCCGTTGCCGTTGCCGTTGCCGTTGCCGTTGCCGTTGCCGTGATTTTGATCTGCTTTGCTGCTTTGCCGGTCAAGTGGAGACCCGGAGGGCGCCGCACAGGACGTGCGGCGTTTTTCGATAAGACAGGGACGTCTTATCGAAAAATCCCGGCGCGGGCACCGCACTCGTGGCCTGTGCCCTTGCAAGGAAAGCCCTTTTCTTTGGTTACCTTTGACCGAAGGGAATCCAGACGGACTTTGGGGCTTAGCAAAAGAAAGTAACCCGGCCGCGTGAGCGGACGGAAGCTTTGCTCTTGCTCGAAGAAGGAAGCATCGTGAACTCTTCCACTGTAGGAGGGGCGTAAGCCGCGACCGCAACGCATCAATCTCGCGCCGATGGCGGCCGCAGCCCGTCAGGGTAGGAGCGGCGCAAGCCGCGACCGCGCTGCGATGGTCTCGCGGCGCTTCTCTCAAGCAAGATCAAACGCCAAGAGCTTCCGCCACTAAAGTGGCGGGTTACTTTCTTTTGTCATAAGCAACAAAAGAAAGGTAACCAAAGAAGTTGCTTTTCTTTGAATCACAGGCCCGCATGCGCGGTGCAGACGCGGGGCTTTTTCATACGGGACATCCCTATCCCGATGAAAAACGGCGCGCATCCCTGCGCGCCGCCCTCCGGGTCTTCTATGGCCTTCGCTAGTGCTAGGCGACGCACAGCAACAGCAACAGCAATCCTGCAGCTATCAGAGTACAAGGGGTAGGAGCGGCGCAAGCCGCGACCACGCAGCCACGACCACCCAGCGCCGGCAGCCGTAGATTCGCAGTCGCGGCTTATGACCGAAGGAAATCCAGTAGGACGCCGCTCCTACCCTGCGACAGCTCAAGGCTCCTTGCAGTGACGACAGCTATGCGACCTCTGCGCGTCCCTTGGTCGCGGCTCACGCCGCTCCTACAGAGGTCGAGCCGCCGCCACGGGAATGAGACGACACGATCGCGGCCCTGCGGCCGGTTCGGGCCGGACGGGATTGGGCAGCACGGACGCATCCAAGCCAACGTGTACGCCCCTCAGTCAAGCCGCTTGCTGAATCTCGCCACCGCCGCCGTCATCATGACCACGATGAAGACCGACAGATACAACACGTCCTGCCACAGCTCCCACAGACTCGCGCCACGCAGCATCACTCCGCGGATCAGGCGCAGGAAATGCGTCATCGGCAGCACCTCGGCCAGCCATTGCGCGACCTTCGGCATGCCCGCGTACGGAAACATGAAGCCCGACAGCAGGATCGATGGCAGCAGAATGAACACGGTCATCTGCATGGCCTGGAATTGCGAACCGGCCTTGGTCGAGATCATCAGGCCCAAGGTCAGGTTGGCCAGGATCAGCAGGATCGCGGCCAGGTAGACGTCGAGCACGCTGCCCTTGATCGGCACGTCGAACAGCCACAGGCCCAGCAGGATCACCACCGTGGTCTGGACCAGGCCGATCACCGCGTACGGCAGGACCTTGCCGATCATCAGCTCCGTGCGGCTGACCGGCGTGGTGATCAACAGCTCCATATTGCCGCGCTCGCGTTCGCGCACGATCGCCACCGAGGTGAACATCACCATGGTCATGGTCAGGATCACGCCGATCAGGCCGGGCACGATGTTGACCGGCGAGCGCCGCTCCGGGTTGTAGAACGCGACCACGCTGATCGGAGCGACCTTGCGCGGCGCCGCCACCGTGCTGTCGATCGGCATCTGCGCCAGTTGCACCGCCGCGCTCTGCACCACGGTGTCGCTGCCGTCGACCAGCACCTGCACCGCTTCGCGGCCGTCGATGCGGCGGCGCTCGAAATCGGCGGGAATGCTGACCCCCACGCTGACCTGGCCGCGCCGCAGCATCTCCATCAATTGCTGCGGCGTGTCGGCATCGGCGACCGGCTCGATTACACCGGTAGCGACCATGTCCATGACCAGGGCGCGCGAAGCGGCGGTCTGCGATTGGTCGGCGATGGCGGCGTTGAGCCCGCGCGGGTTCATGTTGATCGCATAACCGAACAGCACCAATTGGCCGACCGGAATCACCACGATCATCGCCAGGGTGATGCGGTCGCGGCGCAGCTGGCGGATTTCCTTGAGCACGATCGCCCACAGCCGACGCAGTTTCATGAGGACTGCTCCGTGTTCGCCGGCGCGGTTTCGCGGCCGCGCGTGGCGGCGACGAACACGTCCTCGAGATTGGCCGCGGCCTGGTCGACCTCGGCGTCGAGCCCGGCCGCGCGCAAGGCCTCGGCGAGACCGTGTTCGGCGCGGTCGGCGCGTTCCAGCAGCACCCGCAGGCTGTTGCCGATCTGGGCCACGCTGAGCACGCCGGGCACCTCCACCAGCACGCGCTGAGCCTTGCGCGGCTGCGCCGCGCGCACCTCGACCGCGCGCCCGGCGAGCGCGCCGGTCAGTTCCGCCGGAGTGCCGTCGGCGACCAGCACGCCGCGGTCGAGAATCGCCAGGCGATGGCAACGTTCGGCCTCGTCCATGTAGTGCGTGGACACGAGCAAGGTCGTGCCGGCGTCGGCCAACTCGAACAACTTCTCCCAGAAATCCCGGCGCGACTCGGGGTCGACCGCACTGGTCGGCTCGTCGAGAAACAACAATTCGGGCTCGTGGATCACCGCGCCGGCCAGTGCGAGGCGCTGTTTCTGGCCTCCGCTCATGGTGCCGGCGAGTTGCTTCTGGCGATCGCCGAAATGGTATTGCTCGATCAACTCGTCGACACGTCGGCGCGCCGGCGGCTTGGGAATGTCCTGCACGGCGGCGAGGAACTCCAGATTCTCGCGCACGCTGAGGTCCTCGAACAGAGAGAACTTCTGGGTCATGTAGCCGATGCGCCGACGCAGCGCTTCGGCCTGTTGCGGAATCTTCAGGCCCAGCACTTCGATATCGCCCGCAGTCGGCGTGAGCAGTCCGCACAGCATCCGGATGGTGGTCGACTTGCCCGAGCCGTTCGGACCGAGGAAGCCATAGACGCAGGCGCGCGGCACGGTCAGGTCGACGCGGTCGACCGCGCGCAACTGGCTGAAGTGCTTGCTCATGCCGCGTGCCTTGATGACGGCGGCCTCGCCATCGGGGTCGCCGCCGGGCGGCGTGGCCGTCATCGCAGCGGCGGGCAAGTCATCGCTCATGGCCCGAACTCGACCCGCACCGGCAACCCGGCCGGCAATTGCGCGGCCTTGGTGTCGATGACCTCGACTTCGGCCAGATAACTCAAACGGGCCGCGTCCTCGCCGGTCAGAGCGTAATACGGGGTGAAGCTCGGTTCGCTGCGGATCATCCGCACGCGGCCGTTCCATTTTTGTTCGCGGCCGTCGATGAAGACGCGTGCGCTCTGCCCCACCCGCACATCCTGGCGGATCGGTTCGGGCACGTAGACGCGCGCATACGGCCGCTCGCCGACCAGCATCACCGCCAACGGCGAACCGACCGGGGCCTGATCGCCGAGCTTGTACGGCAGGCTGTCGATGACGCCGTCGCGCGGCGCGACCACGTCGAGCTTGCCGACGTTGACCGCCTGCACCTCGGCCTGGGCCTGCGCCGCGGCCAATGCAGCCCGGCCTTGGGCGATGCGCTCGCGGCGGGTGCCGTGTTCGAGTTCCAGCAAGGCGGCCTGCGCGGCGCGCACCTGCGCCTGCGCATTGCCGGCCGCGGCGCGCGCGCGATCGACCTCGGCCGCGGCGATCAGGCGCTGGCGGCCGAGCGGCTGCACACGGGCGTAGTACGCGGCCGCATCGGCGGCCTGGGCCTGGGCGGCGGCGAGGGTGGCGCGCGCCTGGGCAATGGTTTCGCTGCGCGGCCCCGCTTCGAGCTCGGCCAGCGCATCGGCCGATTGCCGCGCCTGCGCCTGCGCCGCGCTCAACTGCGAACGGCCGCGGTCGAGTTCGAGTTGCAACACGCGCGTACCGGCCTTGACCCGCTGGCCTTCGCGCACGTCGATGCGCACGACTTTCTCCGCCGCCGGTGCCGGCAACGTCACCCGGTCCCATTCCAGGGTGCCGAGCGCCTGCGCCGGCTCTTCCTTGCAGGCCGCCAGGGCAATGCACAGCAGAGCGACGGCGAACCGCCCTGCGTACGGCCTGAGTGCGTGCTTGATCGTATCCATCGCAGGGTTCTCGCAATCAGGGAGTGAGGCCGCGGTCGAGCAAGGCCAGCGCATGGCGGCGCTGGGTGTCGAGATCGAGATCGTCGGCGTCGAACAAGCGCCGCCAGATCGGTGCGCTCGCGGCCGGGAACAGGGTCAAGCCGACCAGGCTCACCATCAGCAGGCGCGGGTCCAGGTCGGCATTGATCTGCCCGCGCTGCTGGGCCTCGGCGAAACGCCGCGCCATCATCTGCGGCACCAGCGGGCCGATCTTCTGCAGCAGCAGGCTCTCGCGCAGCGCCCCGCCCTCGCACAGCACCTCGCGCACCCACAGCGACGGCAGCCACGGATGCGCGGCGATGACTTGGCCGATGCCGTGGACGAAACCCGCGATCAGATCCATGACGTCGCCGGGCTCGCGGGTCAGGTTGTCGCGCAGGCTCAGGAACACCGGCAGCAGGCGTTCGTTGCTGACCGCCTCCTGCAACTGCTCCTTGTCGCCGAAGTAGTAATGCAGCAGGGCCGGATTGACCCCGGCCTCGCTGGCGATGGCGCGCAGCGAAGTCGCGGCGATGCCCTGGCGGGCGTAGCAGACGATCGCCGCGTCGAGCAGGCGCGCGCGCAGATCGGGGTTGTCGGCGGCAGCCGGCCGGCCCGGTGCGCGCTTGTTCGCGGCAGGTCGGCCGGCAGAGCGCGGCTTGGCGGCAGGCTTGGCGGGGGCGGGCTTCGCGGCAGCTTTGGCCACGCGTTTGGCTGACGGCTTGGTGGGGGGCGCAGTGTCCATGCGCCATATTTAATTCAACAATTAATTAGTTCGCAAGCCCGAGCCGACCGACGGTCGTCGTCCGAACGCCATCGCGCCGCCTATTTAGGGGGCGGCGCGAGCCGCGACTGACCGACGTTACGTGCTCGCAGCCAAGACTTTGCCCCGGGATTGGTCATTGGCGCCGCGGCACAGACCGCTGCGCGGCATGTAGAGCCGTTGCCGTTGCCGTTGCCGTTGCCGTTGCCGAGATTTTGATCTGCTTTGCCGCTTTGCCGGTCAAGTGGAGACCCTGAGGGCGGCGCACAGGACGTGCGCCGTTTTCCGATAAGACAGGGACGTCTTATCGGAAAATCCCGGCGCGAGCATCGCACTCGTGGCCTGTGCCCTTGCAAGGA